>CAYHEI010000191.1:0-6169 GCA_964355385.1 uncultured bacterium
GCAAGCCGGTCGAGGAGCTCCTCTATCCGGCGCTCGAGGACTTCCGAGTGGACCTCGCGGTGGGGAAGGGCGCCAGCGCCCGGATGCTCCGGATGCCCGTCGAACGGTTCACGATGATCGGCGCGACGACCCGGCTGGGCGGGCTCTCGTCCCCTTTCCGGAACCGCTTCGGGCTGATCCTGCGCCTCGAGCCCTACACCCCCGAACAACTCGCGCTGATCGTCGCCGCGTCGGCGGTCAAGCTCGAGGTCGTGATCGCGCCGGACGCCGCAGCGGAGCTCGCACGCCGGTCGCGCGGAACGCCCCGCATCGCGAACCATCTACTGCGGCGCGCCCGAGACTGGGCGCAAGCCGCGAAGCGCCGCGCCGTGGACCGCGAGGTGGTCGCCCGGGCCCTCGAGGAGGTCGGCGTGGACGAGGACGGACTGGACGACATGGATCGCAAGCTGCTCGAGTTGCTGGTGCGCCGGTATCGGGGTGGGCCCGTGGGGCTGCGCACGCTCGCCATCGCGGCGGGGGAGGACCCCGAGACCGTCGAGGACTTCTACGAGCCCTTCCTGATCCTGGCTGGCTTCCTCATCCGCAGCCCGCAGGGCCGCCGCGCCACCCCCCTCGCCATCACCAGATTCGGTGCATAGCAAAACCCTCCGGTGGTCGCCCTTGACGCCCTGATTCGCGACCTCTAGGCTGAAGGCATGGGGGCGGTGCACGTGATGATTCGGATCGGACATCCGCTGCACGGCGGAGATGCGGTGTCGTGCCAGGTGCTCGCGGACACGGGCGCGACGCTCACGATGCTCCCGGCAACGCTCCTCGCTCAGGCGGGAATCGAGCCTTTCAAGGAGATGGAATTTCGTGTGGCCGACGGCCGCAAGGTCACTCGCAAACTCGGCGAGGCCAGGATTCATGTCAACGGCGACGCCGTGACGGCCCGCGTCATCTTCGGCGAACCGGAGGACGCGTCCGTACTCGGCCTCACCGTGCTGGAGGAGATCGGTTTGGCGGTTGATCCGGTCAACCGGAAACTCATCCCGGCGGAGTTCGTGATCTACATCCTGCGCTGAGGCGCGGCGACCTTGCGGATGAGGTGATGCCGTCGTGTCGTTCGACGAACGTGCGCGCCAAGACCGGATTCGTGGAGACGCCCAGGAAACCGAGGCCGGCCGGGTGGACGGCGGGAAGCGATCGCTGCGACCTCCGACCCCTGTTCAGGCGATGGTCTATCCCGGGGGTGGGGTAGAATAACCCTCACATGGACGCGCAACTGGAAGCCCTGCTGCGGGACGCGGTCGCGAAGGAGGCCTCGGACATCCACCTGAAGGTGGGGGTGCCGCCGTATATCCGAATCCACGGCTCGCTCGTGCCCTACGGGGACGTCCGGTACTCGCGCGAGGACATGGACCGGATCGTGACGAGCCTCCTGGAGGGCGACATCCTGGCCAAGAGCCGGGAGAAGACGGAGATCGATGTCGCGCAGACGATCCCGGGCGTGGCGCGCTTCCGGTGCAACATCTTCCGGCAGCGCGGCTCTTTCGAGATCGTGATGCGCGTGGTGCCATACGTCATTCCCACGATCGACTCCCTGAAGCTGCCCACCGTGCTCAAGCACATCGCCATGGAGACGCGGGGCTTGGTGCTCGTCACGGGGATCACGGGCAGCGGCAAGTCGTCGTCGGTGGCGGCGATGCTCAACCACATCAACGAGAGCCTTCCCGTGCACATCGTGACGATCGAGGACCCGATCGAGTTCGTCTATCGCGACGTCAAGGCCTCCATCAGCCAGCGCGAGGTCGGCATCGACACGGAGACGTTCGCGCACGCGCTCAAGTACGTCTTGCGGCAGGATCCGGACGTCATCGTGCTCGGAGAAATGCGCGACCGCGAGACCGCGCAGACCGCGGTCACGGCGGCGGAGACGGGCCCCCTGGTCTTCTCGACCCTGCACACGGCCGACGCCGTCCAGACCATCGACCGGCTGGTGGACATGTTCCCGGCGGAGCAGCACACGCAGATCCGTCACGCCATGGCGAGCACGCT
This sequence comes from uncultured bacterium, assembly GCA_964355385.1. Classification (GTDB taxonomy): domain Bacteria; phylum Oederibacteriota; class CAKKQC01; order CAKKQC01; family CAKKQC01; genus CAYHEI01. Next base: position 2,038 of record CAYHEI010000191.1, read on the forward strand.
CAAGGCGATCATCTCGATGCGGCTGTTGGCGCGCGCGGACGGCAAGGGGCGGGTGCCGGCCATGGAAATAATGATGAACACCCCGGCGATCCGCTCCCTGATCGAGGAGGGCAAGCTCGGAGAGATCAAGTCGCTGATCGCCGAAGGTTCGGCGCAATACGGCATGCAGACCTTCGACCAGTCGCTGCTGAAGCTCTACAACGCGAAGCTGATCACGAAGGAGAGCGCCCTCGAGGAGGCCACCAGCTCGGCGGAGCTCGAGCTCGCGATGAAGGGGATTTCGACGGGGACGGCGAGCGCGAGTTCCTTTATGCACAGCAGCCAGGACGACTTCTACAAGGAAAAGTCCAAGGAGTTCTTCACGCGCGCCCGGCGCCTGTTCGAGCAAGGCCTGCTCGATGACGCGTCGCGCGAGGTGCGCCGGGCCCTCGTGGACTCGCCGGACTACCCGGAGGCGAAGGCGCTCCTCGAGAAGATCGACGAGGGGCTGAAGCGCGACGTGGCTTCGGGGAAGACCGAGCCTTTCGTGAAGCGCGGCCTGGAGTTCGTCATGAAGGACCGGATCGACGAGGCCGTCGCCGTGTTCAAGCAGGGGCTCGAGCTCGACCCCCGGAACGAGAAGCTGAACTCGCTGATCAAGGCGGCCGAGGAGAAGGGCCAGAAGTTGAAAGGCATCAAGCCCCTCATGGACCAGGCGCAGGCGTTCCTGGGCGAAACGAAGCTCGCGGAGGCGCGCCAGGTGCTCGGGCAAGTGCTGGAGAAGGATCCGGGGTACGCGCCGGCGTACGAACGCCTGGCCGAAGTCCTCCAACTACAAACGCGCCAGCAGCTCGCCGCGGAGATCGAGGCCCTCGCCGCGAAAGCGGACGAGGCGTTCGGGGAGCGGCGGATGTTCGACGCCATCGCGCAGTGGAACCTCGTCCGCGAGCTGCAATCGGATCACGCGCGGGCCGCCGGCCGCATCACGGAGGCGGCCGCGCAGCTGCGCGCCGTGGGCGTGCCCGGACTTCCCCCCGTCGCGCAAGCCCCGTGGGCTTCCGCGGTCCAGCAGTCCTTCGAGAAGGGGCTCACGGCGTTCATGGGCGGGCAAGCGAGCGCGTGCCTCGCCGAGTGGCGCCAGTCCCTCGCGCGCATCCCCCAGGCCGCCAACCTGCTCGAGGCGTTCACCCATAAGGTGGAGGATCTGCACGCATTCCACGTCCGTTATCACGTGGAGCGCGCCAAGGCGCTCTGGGAGCAGGGCGACGTGGGGAAGGCCCTGGCCCAGCTCCGCCACGCGATCGCGATCGATCCGACAAGTGTCGAGGCCCGCGCGCAGTTCGACGCCCATCGCGCCGCGGCTGAACAGACGCTCCAGCGCTACCTGACCGACGCGGCGGAATGGGAACGCCGGGACAACTTCATCCCCGCGGCGTTCTGTCTGGAACGGGCCTTCGAGATCGATCCGGCCCGCGAGGGCCTGAAACAGAAGGTCGCCGACACGCGCGCCCGGGCTTCCAAGATGCGGGAGCTCGCGACCGCGATGGACAGGAAACTTGCGTGAAGTCCGCGCGGCGGCCGGGCCGCTCCGGTCGGCGGCGTTCCTCGCCGCGCTGCTCGCGGGCTGCGGTCGCGGCGGCCCTCGCTTCGACCTCGTCCTGCGCCTGCCCGCGGCGCCGACTTCCCTGTGCCGGCTCGGCGACGCGGTCTGGGTCGGCTCCAGCCAGGGCCTGACGCGAATTCCGGCGGGCGCGGGATCGAACGGTGGGGCGGAGACCTTCGGGGACGCCGCGGGACTGGCCGGCCCGCTCGCGAACGTGCGCTGGGTGGGTTCCGTGGACGGCGATCTGATCCTCGCCACCGGCGGGGGCGTCGCGCGCTTCTCGCCTTCGCGCCGCGTCGTGGTGCGCGCGTGGACGGCGAAGGAGGGGCTCGGCCACGACAGCGTTCGCTGGGCCGGAAGCGCGAATGGAGCGGTGTGGGCGGGCACCATTCGCGGTGCGAGCCGCCTGCTCCCCGGGGGCCGCCGCTGGCGGAACTACGGCGCGGCCGACGGGCTGCCCCAAACCCACGTGTACCGCGTGTTCGGCGACGGGAAGGATCTCTGGGCGTCCAGCATCAACGGCGGCTTGTGCCGGTTCGATCCGCGACGGGACCGCTGGGCGGCCGTGCCCACCGAGCACGCGCTCGGAAACAAGTACATCTACGCGATCGGGGCGGGTGCCGAGGGCCTTTGGCTGGGAACGGCCGGGGGAGTGAACCTGTTCGCCACCCGGACCGGGCGCTGGGACGAGGTCGTCTGCGCCGACGGGTTCACCGACTACTGCGTGTACGCCGTCGCCCGCGCCGGCGGCGACCTCTGGTTCGGCACCGCCTACGGCCTCTTCCGCCGCAGCCTGGCGTCAGGGCGGCAAGAGCGCTATGGCGCGCGCAACGGACTGCCGCACGATGAGATCGCGGATCTCTTCGCGGACGGCGCAACGCTCTGGATCGCCACCGCGGGGGGCGTCGCGACGACGATCGTCCAGAGCGCGGCGCCATGACATAGGCACTGTCGCCGGCCCACGTGACTATCTGGCGGTGGGCTGGAGGATCCAGTAGTGGTACGACGCGTAGGAATCCCCCCCAGTGGGGGCGATGGGGGCGAGCCGTACGCTTACCGTGTTGACCGACCGGACTTGCTCGCCGGGCGCCTGCGCGACCAGGACCGCCTGGAAGCGGCCGGGATCGGCGAGGAGAGGGATGGTTTCCGGCGGGCCGCCGTTCACCGTGGTCTCGATCGCCGTGGTGCGCTCCGTGCGCGTTCTCATGAGAATGGCGAGCGGGGTTCCCGGCCGCGCGGAGACCTGGAACGATTCGCCGCCGTCCGTCAGCCAGCCACCGTCGCCCACGAGCCCGCCCGCGGCCGGGTCGGGAAGAACGTGCAGCAGGGGAGTGGGCCGCGCGTCCGGCCCGAACATGAACGCGCGATACGCGTGCGCGGCCTCCGAGGCTGCGCCGGCGCAGTCCAGTTCGTCGGTCGGCGTCCAGCCGCTGACGCGCGGCGCGAGGCCGGCCCCGGTCCAGCGGCATTCGCACAGCACCCAGGCGTCCCCGGAGCGGGGATGCCGGAGCGTGGCGCGCGGAGCCAAGAAGCCGGAGCGTAGCGCGTCCCCGGGGTTCCATCCGCCTTCCGCGGGCCGGGCGACCGCGTAGCCCGGGAGATCCGCGGCGGGCGCCCCCTTCATGCCGTCGTGAAACGCCGCCCAGCCGCCTCCGGCGACCGCGCGGAATCCGGTCACCTCGGCGCGCGAGAACCACGCGAGGATGCCGGGCGTTCCGGCCGTGATGCGGGCGGGAGCCGTCCCCGCGTCGAGCCGCCGGGGCGTCATCGTGTCGAGCCGTTCCGCGATGGCGCGCAGGAGAGTTGCTTCCTCCGACATCCGTTCGGCACCCCGGATCGCCAGGAAGAGATTCGGCGCGGCGCAGGCGATCCAGGCGGCGACTGCGACCCGCTGCGCCGGTCGCCGCCTGGTCTCCTCAAGGCCGCTAACGAGCCGGGACAGGCCCGAGAACGCCAGGAGGGTGATCAACGGGCCGAGCGGGGGCAGCGCGCGGGCGGAGTTCCATTGCGGTCCCGGGCTGATCCAGGCAGAGAGCCACCCGGCGGCCACGAGAACGGCCCCGGAGATCGCAACAGGACGCGGCGCCCCGCCTCCAAGGATCGCAAGCAGCATCAGGACGATCGCGGCCGTCGCGCCGCCTTCCGCGAGCAAGGCGGTGTCCGGGACGATCCCAGGCCGACCCGGCCACGCGAAGACGCCGGCGGCGCAGGCCAGCGCGACCCCGGCCGCGAGTCCGCGGCGCCAGCGTCCGCGCCCCGGCCCGCCGCCCGGCGCCGTCTGCCAGGTCCGCCAGGCGGCGAGCAGCAGCGCGAGCCCGAGGCCGGCCTCGACGTCTCCGAAGAAGGCCCACCACGCCGGTCCCGAGAGCAAGGCGGCGGCGGCCGCGCCCGTCGCGAAGCCGGGGCCGGCAAGCAGACGAGCCAAGGCGTGCGCGGAACGGAACGACCACCAGCAGGCGAGAGCCGAGAGGAGCAGGGCTCCCGCCGAAACCGCCGGGGCGCTCGCGCGGAGGGCGAGGAGCGGGAACGCGGCCGCGGAGACCAGGGCGC
>CAYHEI010000192.1:0-4519 GCA_964355385.1 uncultured bacterium
CTCCGTGCTGCGGGAAGCGCTCGCCATCGCCCGCGGGCGCGCGTTCGCCACGCCGCTCGAGCTGTTCGACGAGGTCCTGCCTCATGCGCACGCGCGCGCCCGAGCGCTCACGGGCCTCCCCGACCTGCGTCCGACCTTCACCCTCACGGCGCTCGTCGCGCTCGACCTGGCGGCGTGGCAGCTCTACGCGCGCGCCTTCAAGTCGCTCGACGAGGCGATTCCTCCGGCGTTCCGGGCGCCGCTCCGGCATCGCGCCGCGCGCATCGGCGCGATCCCGCTCCTCGGGTACGACGCTCCGCTCGAGGAGGTGCGCCGGCTCGCCGCCGCGGGCTACCCGCTGCTCAAGATCAAGATCGGCGCCGATCCCGAGGGCGACGGCGACCAGGAGAAGATGCTGCGCTGGGACATGCAGCGCCTCGAAACGATCCACCGCGAAACCGGCGGGCGGCTGCCATATTATCTCGACGCCAACGGCCGGTACGACGGCCCCGACCGCCTCGCGCGGCTGCTGGACCATGCCCGGCGGATCGGCGCGTACGAGCGGATCGTGCTGCTGGAGGAGCCCTTTCCCGAGGAGGTCAAGGTCCGCGTCGGCGGGTTCGGCGTCCGCGTCGCCGCCGACGAGAGCGCGCACTCCATCAGGGACGTGGAGGAGCGGATCGCGCTCGGCTACGGCGCCATCGCGCTCAAGCCCGCCGCCAAGACGTTCAGCCTGACGCTGCGGATGGCCGCGGCGACCCACGCCGCGGGCGTGCCCTGCTTCTGCGCCGATCTCACCGTCTCGCCGCTCCTGGTGGACTGGAACAAGAGCGTGGCGGCACGCCTCGCGCCGCTCCCGGGTCTGGAGCTCCCCGCCTTCGAAACCAACGGCGCGCAGCACTACGCCCGCTGGGCCGAGCTGCAATCGTTCCACCCGCGCGCGGGAGCGTCCTGGACACTGGAGCGCTCGGGCGGATTCGATCTGGACGAGAGCTTCTACGCGTCCGGGGGCGGGATCCTCGATCCCGTCCCGCACTCCCTCGACCTGCTTACGCGGGGGCCGTAAGAACCCAGTCGCGGCCGACGACGTCGTTGAGGCCGAAGGGATGCAGCGCCTCGTTGTGCTTCTTGAGAATCTCGGTCGCGATGCCGAGCGCCTCCATGCGGCCCTCGGAGCCGCGCGCCAGAAAGATCACCCGGAGCAGCTCGTGCACGAGCGCGTCCAGCGCCGGCACGAACTCCTCCGCGGCCGTCTGGGGGTCCCCGCACTGCGCGCGGGTCCGGTCCCACATCGCGGCCACGTTGATGCCCCGGGTGGACAGGTGGGAGCCCGAGCCGTACACGCGCGGCCATTTTCGGTTGAACACCTTGTAGAACGCGTCGTAGAGCGTCTGCAGGCGGTGCTCCGGCACGCGGCCCTGCACCAGGGTGTGGAGGGCCGCGAAGACCTCGCCGTACAAGGCATGGAGCACCTTGCCGACGTCGGTCTTCGAGGACTGGTACATCTGCTTGAGCAGCCACAGGCGCGTGTCCTCCGTGATCTTCGCGGCCTGCTCCCAGTCCTGCCGGCCGAGCACCTGGACGAGGAGGTCGCGCGCCTGCAGCAGCCCCTGCGTCACGCGCGGCGTGAAGTCGTCGGGGCGGCGGGCCTGCAGGTCCATGATGAGCGAGGTCAGCGCGCGGGTGCGCTGCCGCACCTCGGCGGGAATCTCGGCCAGGATGACGCGCGGCGGCGGCACCCCCCGCGGGGGCTCCTGCGCCTCGCCGATGACCTTCTCGAGGTCCGTCCCCAGCCCGTTCGCGAGCCGTTGCTCCAGCGTCTCGACGGCGCCGGCCGTGCCGAGCAGCACGACGAGCAGGGCGCGCGTGGCCACGGGCAGGATGTAGACTTGCTGGTCGTTCTCGTGCTGGAAGAGGAGGGAGTAGTCCGTCTCGCCCATGGCCTCGGCCAGGCTGTGGGTGGTCGCGTAGCAGCCCGCCGCCAGGGCCGAGATCGCCGGCAGGTTCACGCCGGTGGGCTTGCGGGCCACCTCGACGATGCGCCCGGCCTTGTCGATAAGCAGCGCGCTCGCGCTCGGGAGGCCTTCCACGACCTTCTCCATGAGCAGCATGGATTGCCGCCTGAGCGCGGGGGTGAGCGTGAACCCGACGTTGGTGTCGCCGGGCCCGGAGGGCGGCATCAGAGTTGGGACATCCCGGCGACGGCGCTGCGCGTCACCGAGGTGAAGACTTCCGCGAAGCGCGCGAGGCGGGTGGGAGACTGACCGTCCACGACGAGCAGCGTCGCCGTGAGGGTGCCCCGGACGAAGTTCACCGCGTCCCGGATCTTCTTCTGACTGGCGCCCGGGTCGTAGAGCACGACCAGGAAACGCCGCCGGTCCACCCGCACCGCGAGCATGTTCCATTTATGACCTTTTTGGATAATGCCGGTGAACCCCCGACCCGAAAGGTTGAAAGCCAGTTCCTGGGCGGCGGTGAAGTTGCAGGCCAGCAGCGCACCCAGCGACTCGAAGTCCTCCGCGGGCACTTCCCCGTGCGAGGCGATGAGGCTCGCGCTCTCGTCCACGAGCAGCGCGCCCTTGGCGCCCGCCTCCTTCAGCAGGCCCGCGAGCTGAAGGCGCAGCTTGGCGGCGTCCTCCGCGGTCACGACCAGGGACTTGAAGTCGTCCCCCATCCGTGCCTCGCCTTCCGAACTCGTGAGCTTGGCCAGCGCCATCTTCGCGATCGTGAGGAAGGTCTCGTAGACGCCCTGCCCGGTCTTGGCGATCGCGGGGAAGGACAGGGCGTGCGTCGGGTTGAACTTGCGCTCGGCCTCGTCCAGCGAGATCACGGACGGCAGGTCGCGTTTGTTGTACTGGATCACCATCGGCAGCAGCTCGGGGCGCTGCCGCATCGTCACGAGGTTCTTCTCAAGCAGGGTCAGGGCCGAGAGGTTCTCGTGGATCCGGTCCCGCTGCGAATCCACGACGTACACGATCCCGTCCGCGCCCTTGAGGACGAGCTTGCGGCTGGCCTCGTAGTAGTCCTGGCCGGGCGTCGTGAAGAGCAGGTAGCGGAACTTGTACCCGCGCGCCTCGGTGATGACCGGGAGGAAGTCGAAGTACAGCGTGCGCTCGGTCGGCGTTTCGAGGGAGATGAAGCGCCCCCGCTGCGACGCGGGCAGGTGCTGGTTGAGGTACATGAGGCTGGTCGTCTTCCCGCACATGCCCGTGCCGTGGTAGACGATCTTGCAGATGACCTCTTTGGATTCCTCGTGGAGGATCGCCATCGGGGGCCTATTATACGTCCTTAATTAGCTAGATGGTTTCAAATGGGAAACATTCCGGATCAAAGACGCTAAGATACGAGCGTGCGGCTCCTGCGCTACTACGGCGATCCCGCCCTCCGGCGCAAGGCGCGGCCGGTGCGGGAGATCACCGAAGAGGTCCGCTCCCTGGCCCGCGAGATGTTCGCGCTCATGCGGCGGCACCGGGGTATCGGCCTCGCCGCGAACCAGGTCGGCGAGCGCGTGCGCGTGATCGTCGTGGACCTCTCCGCGGGCGAGCGCGAGCGCGACGCCTTCGCGATCGTGAACCCGAAAGTCGTCCGCCGGACGGGGTCGTACGAGGACGAGGAAGGCTGCCTGAGCTTTCCGGGCCTGCGCCTCCCGGTCCGCCGGCCCCTCGAAGCCCGGGTCGAAGGGCTCGACCTCGGGGGCAACCCGGTGGCGCACGAGGGGCGCGGCCTGCTGGCGCGGGCGCTGCTGCACGAGATCGATCACCTCGACGGCGTGCTCTTCACGGCGCGCCTGCCGTGGGCGAAGCGAATCGCGATGTGGTTCCGGCTGCCGGCGCTGAAGCGGTCGTATCGGAATCGACCGGCGGAGGCCGAAGAGTCCGAAGAGCCGCAGGGCGAACCCGCATGAAGGTGCTCTTCTTCGGAACGCCGGAGTTCGCGGTGCCCGCGCTGGCGGCCCTGGCGCGGGGCGGCCACCGGCTCGCGGCCGCGGTCACCCGCCCCGACCAGCCCCGCGGGCGGGGACAGTCGGTCGTCGAGGCCTCTCCGGTGGCGCGGGAGGCCGCGCGCCTGGGCATCCCGATCCTCCGGCCCGCGCGGCTCTCCGATCCGGAGTTCCTGGCGCAGGCCCGCGCGCTGGCGCCCGACGTCATCGCGCTCGCCGCGTACGGGCACCTCATCCCTTCCGCCCTCCTCGACCTGCCCCCGCGCGGCGCCTGGAACATCCACCCCTCGCTGCTCCCCCGCTGGCGGGGACCCGCGCCGATCCATCGGGCGATCCTGGCGGGCGACGCCGAGACCGGCGTCGCGATCATGCGCATGGTGCCGCGGCTCGACGCGGGACCCGTCGCGCTCATGGAGCGGACGCCCATCGGCCCCGCGGAGACCCGCGGCGACCTCGCGACGCGGCTCGCCGCCGTCGGGGCCCGTCTGCTGCTCGCGGCCCTGGGCCCGGGGGGGGGCGGGGGCCCGCCCGGCCCCCCCCCAGCCGCCCCCCCGGCGCCCGGCGCCCCCCGCCCCCCCCCCCCCCCGGCCGGGCGGGGCG
>CAYHEI010000192.1:4529-6121 GCA_964355385.1 uncultured bacterium
GACCTCCCGGAAGCCGCCCAAGACGACGCCGCGGCGACGGACGCCCCGATCCTCACGCCCGCCGAGGCCGAGATGTGCTGGGCGCGGCCCGCCGCCGAGCTCGACCGCCTCGTGCGCGCCCTCGCGCCGACCCCCGGCGCCTGGTTCGCCTTCGGCGATACGCGGGTGAAAATCCTCTCCGCCCGGCCGGGGCCCTCCGCCGACGAGGCGGAGCCCGGCACGCTCCTGGCCCGGCTCCCGGAGGGCGTCTGGCGGATCGCGTGCGGGTCGGGCGGGCTCGATGTGCTGCGCGTGCAGCCCGCCGACCGGGTCGCGATGCGCATGCACGAGTTCGTCGTCGGCCGGCGGCTCCGGCCGGGGCCGCCGCTCGCTCCGGCGCCCGTGCGCGCATGAGGCGTCTCGCGGCGCTCCCGGCGGCGCTGCTCCTCTCCTCCTGCGCCGCCATCCACAATCTCACGCCGCTCTCGCTGGCCGGCGGTCCGGCCGCGCAGACGGACAAGAGTCCGGAGTTCTCCCCGGCGAAGTACTCCACGTTCTCCGTGTTCCCGCTCTCCGCGGTGAACGCCGAAGCCCAGACGCGGGGCGAGGCCGTGGAGAAATCCCTCCTCTTCTTCCTGCGCAACGCCCTGGAGGCGAAGGGGTACCGGTTCGTCCCGCTCGGGGCGCAGGCCGACCTGCTCGTGACGGCGGACGCCGGTTTCACCTACATGAAGACCTGGGACGCCGGGCGCCCGCTCTCGCCCCCGCCGGTCGCGGGGCAGCTCGTCCCATCCGCCGCGGCCGCCGCCGCGCTGGGTCCCGGGGCCGCGCGCGACGGGCTCGCCGCCCGCGGCTTCGGTCAGCTCGCCGTGCCCGACTCCGCGCTGGACCTCGTTCCCGCGTATCCCCCGGCCGGCGCTTCCCCCCCCGTCTCGGGGGGCTGGTTCCAATCCGTGGTCAACGTCCGGGTCCTCGACGCGTCGTCACTGGGCGAGATCTGGGCGGGCAGCGGCCTGGGCATCTCGCGCACCCCGGATCTCCTGGTGCACGGCCAGCCGGTGCTGTGGGGCGTCCTGGACCTCTTCCCCGCCGCCGCCATGGCGGAGCTGGACCCGGAGGGCGGGGACGTCCCGGGTTTGACGCTGGAGATCGTCACGAACGACGGCAAGGCGTACTTCCCCGCCGTCCTGGAGGTGCGAAAGGACTCGCCGGGCTGGAATGCGGGCCTGAAGACCTACGACATGATCCTGGCGATCGGCGGCGAGCCCGTGAAGAACATGGCCCTGCCCGCCGTGCGGACCCTGCTGCGCGGGCCGGCGGAGTCGACGGTCGGCCTCACGCTGTGGCGGGCCGGCGAGCAGTTCACCGCGACCGCGACCCGGGTCAAGGCCGCACGCACGCCGGGCCTCCGAACTTCCGTGGCGGCGGGGGGCGCGTCGGCACGCCCCCCGCTTCACGACATCCCGCCCGCGATCGCGGACACGTCCCGGCTCTTGTGGCTCTGGGCGGTCGCGGGAGCCGCCGTCCTCCTGATCGCCGGTTACGGTCTGGTCAAGTTCTAGCCCGCAGTATTCACAAACCGAAAGGTTTGTGAATACTGCGCCGGGCCGGGC
>CAYHEI010000193.1:0-6113 GCA_964355385.1 uncultured bacterium
CGGGGGGCGGGGGGGGTGGCGGGGGGGCCGGGGGGGCCGCCCCGCGCCCGTGCACTGGGACACCGAGCGGCGCGTCCAGCGGCTTCTCGTTCGCGCGGCGGCGGCGGGCTGGCTGTCCTCCGCGCACGACTGCTCCGACGGGGGATTCCTGGTCGCCCTCGCCGAGTGCTGCGTCTCGGGTGCGGACGCGGACGAGCCGACGTGGGGGTGCGACGTGGCCTTGCGGGACCCCGGGGCGAGCCGCGAGGCGCTGCTGTTCGGCGAGGCGCCCTCCCGCGTCCTGGTGAGCTTCCCCGCGCTCCATGCCGGCGCGCTTGCCCGGGCGGCGCGCGGCATCCCGTGGGGTATAATCGGATCGGTGAAGACCGGGAGCTGCGACGTGACCCTGGGGCGGCGGTCGGCCCTACGTGTGTCCGTCGCGGCGCTCGCCGCGGCACGCGAGGCGGGAGCGATTCATGCAATATCGTGAGATGATCACCGACAAGCCCCGGGAGGAATGCGGCATCTGCGGAATCTTCGGGCATCCGGAGGCCGCGAAGCTGGCCTATCTCGCTCTCTACGCCCTGCAGCATCGCGGGCAGGAGGGGGCGGGCATCGTCGCCGCCGACGGCGCGGCGCTGCGCGTCCACAAGGGCGAGGGGCTGGTCGCCGACGTGTTCGGTCCCTCGGCCCTCGACGGGCTCCCCGGTCACATCGCGATCGGGCACGTCCGCTACTCCACGACCGGGGCGAGCCATCTGCGCAACGTCGCTCCGTTCACGGGCCGCCGGGCCGACGGGGGATGGGTCGCCGTCGCGCACAACGGCAATCTCGTCAATGCGCCGCGGATCAAACTCGGGCTGGAACAGCGCGGGGTGGCGTTCGAGAGCACGACCGACAGCGAGGGCATCATGCACGCGATCCGGCTGGCCGCGGGCGCGACGCTGGCGGAGCAGGCCGTCGAGGGCCTCGCGGAGCTGCAGGGCGCGTTCTCGCTGGCCATCATGAGCGAGCAGGCGCTCGTCGCGGCTCGCGATTCCAACGGGTTCCGTCCCCTCTGTCTGGGCCGGCTCAAGGGCGGCGGGTACGCGGTGGCCTCGGAGTCGTGCGCGTTCGACCTGATCGAGGCCGAGTATGTCCGCGACGTCGAGCCCGGCGAAGTGCTCGAGGTGTCGGCGTCGGGACTCCGCTCGCTTCGCCCTTTCCCGCCCGCCCGCCAGTCAAGTTGCATCTTCGAGTTCATCTACTTCTCCCGTCCGGACTCCACGGTATTCAACGCCCCGGTGCATGTCGTGCGCAAGGAGCTCGGCCGGCAGCTCGCTTGGGAAGCCCCTGCCGCGGGTGACGTGGTGGTTCCCGTGCCCGACTCGGGGAACGTCGCCGCGATGGGTTACGCGGACGTGTCCCGCATCCCGTACGAACTGGGACTGGTGCGGAACCACTACGTGGGGAGGACGTTCATCGAGCCGAGCCAGGCCATCCGTGACTTCGGCGTGAAGATCAAGCTGAACCCCGTCAAGTCGGTGATCGCCGGGAAACGCGTCATCCTGGTGGACGACTCCCTCGTGCGGGGGACGACGATGCGGAAGATCTGCAAGATGGTGAAGCAGGCGGGCGCGAAGGAGATCCACGTCCGGATCTCGTCGCCGCCGCACCGGTCTCCTTGCTACTACGGCATCGACTTCCCGACGTCGAAGGAGTTGATCGCGACGACGCACTCCAAGGAGGAGATCAGGCGCTTCATCGGGGTGACGACCATCGAGTACATCTCGCTGGAGGGGCTGCTCAAGGCCGTCCGGAACGTGAGCGCCGGGTTTTGCCTGGCCTGCTTCGATTCCCGCTACCCGGTGTTGCCGGCGGACCTGATGTCCAAGGACGCCCTCGAGCGGGCTTCCATCGGATCGCCCGCCTGATGCCGAACCTGGGTTTCCCCGAGCTGCTGGTCATCCTCGTGCTGGCGCTGCTGCTCTTCGGCGCGGGGCGATTGCCCGATGTCGGACGCTCGCTGGGGAAGGCGATCAGCGAGTTCAAGCGCGCCGTCGCCGGCGGGGACGGGCCGGAGGAGCCCAGGAAGTCCGAGCCATCCGAAAAGCCCGCATCCCGCTCTCGGCGGAAGCCGCGCTGATTCCGGCCGCTCCCGGCCGTGCCCTCCGCCCGCATGTCCATCTTCGGCCATCTCGAGGAACTGCGGAGCCGACTCTTGTGGGCGTTGGGGGCCTGGCTCCTCGGCTGCGTGGCGGTATGGCGGATGGCGCCCGCGATTCTCGACGCGATGCTGGCGCCCCTGCCCGCGCCCGCCGTGTACCTCGGCCCCGCCGACGGCTTCATGCTCTACTGCAAGATCGCGATGCTGGGAGGGGCCGTGCTGGCTTCGCCGGTGATCGCCTGGCAGGCGGTCGGGTTCATCCGGCCGGCGCTCAAGGCGCGGGAGCAGCGGGCGCTGGGCGCGGTCCTCGCGGGCGGCGTCGTCTGTTTCGCGGCGGGGGCCTGGTTCGCCTGGCGGTTCCTGCTGCCCTCCACGACGGGCTTCCTGCTCAGCTTCGCCTCCGAGCGGCTGCGGCCGCAGATCGTCGCGGACGGGTACGTGAACTACGTGCTGCTGCTGGCGCTGGGCTGCGGCGCCTCGTTCGAGCTGCCGGTGGCGACCGCGATCCTGGCGCGGCTTGGGCTGATCGCTCCGCGCACGCTGGCGCGCCAATGGCGCACCGCGATCTTCGGCTGCTTCGTGCTGGCCGCGGTCGTGACGCCCTCGCCTGACGCGTTCACCATGCTGATGGTCGCCCTCCCGCTCGTTGCCCTGTACGGCATGGGCATCCTGACGGCGATGGCCGCCGCGCGATGAAGCCCCCGGCCTCCGCTCTCCGGAAGGTGGTGATCCCCGCCGCGGGGCTCGGCACGCGCTTCTTGCCCGCGACCAAGGCCCAGCCGAAGGAGATGCTGCCGATCTTCGACAAGCCGGCGATCCAGTACGTCGTGGAGGAGGCCGTGGCGGCGGGCGTGCAGGACGTCATCGTGATCACCGGCAGGAACAAGCAGACGATCGAGAACCATTTCGACAAGTCCCTGGAGCTCGAAGCCTTCCTGCGGGCGAACGGGCAGCTCGCGCAGCTCGCCCAGGTCCAGCGAATCGGCAACCTGGCGAACCTGGTCTATATCCGGCAGAAGGAGCCGCTCGGCCTGGGGCACGCGGTCCTGTGCGCCCGTTCGCTGATCGGCGACGAGCCCTTCGCGGTGCAGCTCGCTGACGACCTGATCGATGCGCCCGTGCCCGGCATCCTCCAGCTCTGGAACGTGTACCGGAAGTACGGCGGGTCGGTGATCGCGGTGATGGAAGTGCCCCGCAGCCGGATCGCGTCCTACGGCGTCGTCGCGGGGCGCTGGCTGGACAGCCGCGTCATGCGCGTGACCGACATGGTCGAGAAACCCTCCGCCGCGCGCGCCCCCTCGCGTTTCGGGATCGTGGGACGGTACATCCTCAGTCCCCGCGTGTTCGAACTCCTGGAGCGCACGCCGAAGGGCGCGAAGGGGGAGATCCAGCTCACGGACGCGTTGCGGGCGCTGGCGAAGGTGGAGCCGGTGTACGCCTACCGTTTTACGGGAACCCGGTACGACACGGGATCGAAAGTCGGCTACGTGGAAGCGGCCCTGGCCTACGCGCTCAAGGATCCCGAGGCCGGCCCGCAAGTGCGGGCCCTGCTGCGGCGCCTGGTCAGGAAATCGGCTTGAAGAGTTCGGCGAGAACGGCGCGGTCGCGGTCCGTGATCTTGCGCACCTTCAGCCCCGCCGCGTAGCGCCCGAAAAGGTTCATCGCGTTGCGGCGCGACCAGGCCACTTCCGTCAGGATGCGGATCAGGTGGCCGTCCCCGGGGGCGCGCAACTCCAGCTCAAGCTGGGTCTGGCTCGGCAGGTCGATCTCGCAGTTGATCAACACGCCGTCCCGGCTGACGTTCACGGTCTTGGCGGTGAAATCCTGCGCGATCCCGCGCAGGCCCCGTTGGCTGGGAAGCGTCGGCCCGGTGTGTCCCGTGACGCGGCAGTGCACGGGCACGACGGTCGTCACCCGGGGCGAGACGCGCTTCTCGTTCAGGTGCGGCATATGAGCATTGTAGCGTCCCGGGCGAGCGTGGGCGAGCCCGGCGCGAAACCTGCGGTCGTATGAAGGCAGCCATCCTCACGATCGGTTCGGAATTGACGACCGGGCAGATCGCCGACACCAATGCCCAGTGGATCGCGGCGGAGCTTACCCGGCGGGGGATCGAGGTGGTCTGGATCGTCTCCGTGGACGACGACCCCGGGGCGATCCGGAGCGCGTTCGCCGCCGCCCGCGCGCTGGCGCCCCTCGTCTGGGTGACGGGCGGCCTTGGTCCCACCGCCGACGATCTGACGGTGGAGGCGGTCGCCGGCGCCCTGGGCCGGGAGCTCGTCGAGGATCCGGACGCGGTGGAGCGGATGCGGGCGGCGTACGCGAAGCGGGGGGCCACGCTCACCCCTTACGCGCGGCGGATGGCCCTCGTCCCCGCCGGAGCGGAGGCGCTGCCCAATCCGGTCGGGGCCGCGCCCGGCATCTGGTTGGAGGAGGGCGGGACGACGGTCGTGGTGCTCCCCGGTGTGCCGGGCGAAATGAAGGCCATTGCGGCATCGTCGATCCTGCCGCGAGTGGGCGCGCGAGGGCGGCCGCAGGCCGGGCAGGTGTACCGGGTGACCGGCATGACCGAGGGCGCGGTCGACGAACGCGTGCGCGACGTGTGGCGGGGGCTCGTGCCGGGCGAGCGATTCGCGTTGCAGCTCGCGGCCGGGGAAGTCCTGCTGCGGGTGATCGTGCCCGGAGCGGATCGCGCCGCGGCCGAGCGCCGGCTGGGGGAGCTCGATGGCGCGATCCGGCAGCGGCTCGGCGCCGCCGTCTGGGCCACCGGCGAGGAGCGGCTGGAGGAGCGCGTGATCGCGCGGCTGCGGGAGTCGGGCGGGACCCTCGCCGTCGCCGAATCCGTCACCGGCGGCCTCGTCGCGGAGCGGCTGACGGGCGTCCCCGGCGCGTCCGCGGTGGTCGCGGGCGGCTGGGTGGCGTACCAGGAGACCGCGAAGACGGGATGGCTCGGCTTGGAGCCCGCCCGGCTCGCCGCCGACGGCGCGGTGAGCGCGGCCACCGCGGTCGCCATGGCCGCGGCCGCGCGCGCGAGGGCGGGGACGCGCTACGGGCTGTCGACGACGGGTTGGGCCGGTCCGGACGGCGGGACCGAAGCGGATCCCGTGGGCACCGTGTACCTCGGCACGGCCGGGCCGGACGGAGCCACGGCGGACCGCCGCTGGTTCCGCGGCGGGCGGGAGACCGTGCGGTCGCTTGCCGCCTCCGCCGCGCTGGACATGATCCGCCGCATGATCGGCTAGCGGTGCGGCTTTTCGTCGCCGTGGAGCCGACGCCGGCGATCCGCGGCGCGGCGGCGGAGTTGGCGGCGCGAGTCGTTCGCGCGGGCGGATTCGCGGCGGTCCTGGTCAAGCCCGAGGCGCTGCACTTCACGCTCGCGTTTCTCGGCGAGATCCCGGAGGCGCGCCGCGGCGCGGTGGAGGGCGCCCTGGCGGGCGCGCCGAACGTCCCGCCTTTCACGGCCGGCGTCGCGGGCCTCGGGGCCTTCCCCGGGCCGGAACGGGCTCGGGTGCTCTGGGCCGGCGTCCGAGACGGCGCGGCGGAGCTGACGGCGCTGGCCGGGGGGGTCCGGGCCGCGCTGCGGGCGCTCGGCGGGACCGCCGTGGACTCCGAAACACGGCCCTTCACGCCTCATCTCACGCTCTGCCGCTTTCGCGCGCCGGCCGCGCTCAAAAGCCTTGAATTGTTCGCGGGTTTGACGGACACTGTGATGGGGAGATGCCCAATCCAGGAGTTCGTCCTCTTCCGGAGCATTTTGACGTCAGGCGGCGCGCGGCACGAGCGGTTGCGGGCCTTTCCGCTGGCCGAGTGACGTCCGTCGTCCTCCTCGCGGTGCTCGCGCTCTTCCCGCCCGCCGCGGCTTCCGCCGAGGGCAAGGGCACCGCGGGCGCCGACTTTCTGAAGATCGGCTCGGGCGTGCGGGCCGTGGCCATGGGTTCCTCCTACGCCGCGGTCGGGGAGGACGTCTACTCGCTCTTTTGGAACCCATCGG
>CAYHEI010000194.1:0-6111 GCA_964355385.1 uncultured bacterium
GGCGACGCTGACGGTCACGAACGCTGGCGGGAGCGCGGCGACGAACCTGACCGCCGGGCTGTGGCGCAGCTTCGGGTCGGGGGCCGCGACGATCAGCGGGCCGACGCCGGCCACCTGGGCCAGCCTGGCGCCTGCGGCGACGGTGACGTTCACCTTCACGCTCACCGCGACCACGCCGGGCAGCGTGGCCTGGACGGCGACGACGACGGCCGACGGCCCGGTGTCCTCGGTGGGGGCCGTGACGCCTGTGGTGACGGTGCAGCCGAAAGCCGTCTTGACCGCGACCCCCTCCACCTCGTGGGCGAGCGTCTGCCCGGGCGGTTTGTACCAGTACACCCTGACCGTCGGCAACGCGGCCGCCGCGGCTCAGGCGACCGGCGTGACGCCGACCTTCTCGCTCGCCGGAACGAGCGCGGGCAGCTCGTTCACGGGGCCGGTCCCGGCGTCGGCGAACATCGCCGGCGGTGCGAGTCAGGCGTTCGTCTGGGACGTCACCGCCGGAGGAGTGGGCACGGTGCTCACCACGGCGAGCGTGACGGGACAGGACATCAACGCGGGGTGGAACGTCGGCGCCCCGCTTCCCTTGGGGGCGGCCTCGGCAACGGTGCCGGTCCTGTCGAATGCGGTGCTGGCGGTGACCGTGGGGGCGCCGGTGTCGGGGACGCTCTCCGTCGGACAGGCGAACCAGGTGACGGTGCGGGTGTCCAACACGGGGGGGTACGACGCGACCCTCACCGGTCTCGCGCTGGGCGATGCCGGCGCGGGGGGCACGTTCGGGGTGCAGTCGCCCGGGCTGCCGGTGACGGTGACGCAGACGGGAGTGGCGGTCTTCACGGTGGCGTACACGCCGGTGGGGGCTGGGCCGGTGACGTTCTCGGCGACGGCGGACGGCACGAGCTGCGGGGCGCTGCCGTCGACGTTGGGGAGCCGCACCATCCTGGCGGAGCCCGCGGCATCGTTGAGCGGGACCGTGTACCTCTCCGCGACGACGCTGGTGGTGGGGCAGATCCTGACGATCACGCTGGACGTCCAGAACACCGGGGGAGCGGACGCGGCGGGGGTGACGCCGAACGTGACCCTCTTGGGGACGGCGGGGGCGAGCCTCGTGAGCGGGCCTGTGCCGGCGACGGCGGCGCTCGCGGGAAGTGGTGGAGCGGCGGTGTCGTTCGTGTGGACGTACCAGGTGACGACGGCGGGGACGCTGAACGTGTCGGCGGCGGCGGCGGGCACGGACGGGAATAGCCTTGCGGCGGCGGGGACCGGGGCGGTGGCGGCCGGCTCGACTGTGCAGGTGATTTCGCCGGCCGCTCTGCAGATCGTGTCGCTTGCGGTGGCGCCGGCGCCGAGCGCTCCGGTGGGAGGCCTCCTGCTCGCGACATTGACGGTGAGCAACCCCGGCAACCTGACGGCGACGGTATACGCGGTCGTCGTCTCCGAGGTGATGACGTCGGCGGGCATGGTGTCGCCGCGCTCGATCCTCTCGCCTCCCTTGCCGCGGGTGCTGGCGGCGGGCGCGTCGACGACGATGACGTGGACGTACACGGCGACGGCGTGCGGCACGCTTTCGGTCAACGTCGCGGTGAACGGGACGGGCTTCACGACGCCGACGACGGTGACGGCGCTGGGCCCGGTGTCCGGCGGGAGCAACCTGGTCGCGCTCTACGCGAGCCCGGTGGCGGTGCTGGGGACCGCGGTGCCGACGTCCGCGCGGGTGGGGACGATGGCGCAGGTCGAGTTCGAGGTGCTGGACTCGTGCAACCAGGGCGTGCCGAACCGGGACCTGACGCTGAGCGTGTTGCCGTCCGACGCGGTGCTGGGGTCGAGCCAGGCGCGAACGGCGAGCGACGGCAAGGTGCGGACGTCGTTGCGGCTGAGCGCGCAGAAGGGACGCAACACGATCCGGGCTGACGTGGTGGGGGCGGCAGGGGTGAGCGGAACGCTGGAGGTGGATGGCACGGTGCCGCCGAACGCCGTCCCGTACTTGTCGCAAAACGTCTTCGATCCGGGGCGGGGCGACGTGTTGAAGGTGCGGACCTACGTCCCGGCCGCGGTGGACCTCTCGGTGCGGGTGTACAACATCGCCGGGGAGCTGGTGCGGGTCGTTAAGGAGGCGAGCGTGGTACCCGGGCTGACGGAGTGGAGCTGGGACGGGAAGAACGACGGCGGGTCGCTGGTGGGCAACGGCGTCTACTTCATCCAGGTCGTGATGGGCTCCGACGTTCAGATCAAGAGGGTGGTCGTTCTGAAGAGGTAGTTGGAACCATTAAATTGGAACCAGCTAACCGATGGGGTGTTGAAGCGCTGACACCCCCTGCCAGAGGTGTCAGAAAGTGACCGGTATTCTGACACTAAATGCCTGAAGATGATGCCAAAACCCCTTGTTTTATGATGTTTCCTTCCGGCACGGCTCCTGCAACGTAACACCTCGACAACGCTGGCGGCCAGGGATCGGTGAGAGCGCCGGCACCAGCCCGCTCCTGGCAGAGCGGGGTAGTGGAGGTGCCAAGCGCAGCAGCCTGTTCCTCGATCCGTCCTCTGGTGCGGCCAGCGTAGGCCTTGTACGGAACCGAATGTTCGTGGGGGAGGCGGCGGCACGACTGACACAAGCCCTCCCTTCAAGCAAGACAAAATGCCGACCGCCTTTCCTATGAACGGTTCGTTTCCGGTGGGATCGAGAGGGAGTTGGCGCGCCATGCGCGCCCGAGCGCTGAAGCCGGTCCGGCGTGGGGAGCACGCCGGCCGGCTTGTTTGATTAGATAGAGTCTGCGCATGTATCTCGCTTTCCTGCTCCTCGCCGCCCGACTGGTCTGGGCCGCCCCTCCGAGCCCGGGGACCTTGTCGGCGTTCCTCGCTCCCGGGGAACTTGTCCTCGGCTGGTCCCCGACGCCCGGCGCGGGATCCTATGTGGTGTACCGCTCGCTCGGGCCTGGGGGGCCGTACGCGCAGCTCGGCGCGACGTTCGGCCATGGGGCCACGGCCTTCCATGATCGGGCGATCGTGAACGGGACGCGGTACTACTACGTGACCCGCGCGGTGGACGCGGACGGAATGGAGGGGGGGTCGTCGGCCGAAGGGTCGGCGGTCGGGGACACCGTGCCGCCGGGCGCGGCCATCTCCTCGATCCGCAACGGCCAGCACTTCAGCCGGACCGGTCCTCCCGCCGTCGAGGGCTCCGCGGTGGACGCCGCGTCCGGCGTCCGGGAGGTCCGCGTGGCCGTCCGGCGGAACGACACGCTCGAGTGGTGGGCAGGAGCCGCGTGGGCGCCGGCCACGGCCGGGCTGGCCTGGCTGCCCGCGGAGACCGCGGGTTCGGGGCCGTCGCGCCGCTGGCGCGCCGACCTGGGCCGGGTCGCGTGGTCGCAGGGGACCGCCTACTCCTTCAAGGTGCGCGTGGAAGACCGGGCGGGGTTCGTGCTCGAACCGGCGGCCGCGGCCACCCTCTATGTGGATGCGCCCGCCCAGGTGACGCTGACCTGCGCCGCGGCGCCCGGCGAAACGGCGGTGGGGGGCCGGGTCCACGTCACGGCGCTCTTTGCGAACACGGGCGGCAGCGAGGCGGTGAACCTCGTACCGGTCCTTCCGGTCGCGGAAGGGACGGCCCGGCTCAAGCCCGCGGGACCCGTCAAGGGCGGGGCCGTCGCGTCGCTCGCCCCCGGCGAGTTCACCACGGTCTCCTGGGCGTTCGAGGCCCTGTCCCCCGGCACCGTGCGGTTCACCGCCGACGGGCGGGCCGCGGACGGGCCCACGGGGGATGTGCTCGACGTGGCGTCGGCCCGGTCGAACGACGTCCTGGTCCGCCGGCCCGCGCGGCTGGCCGTGGACGTCGCCGCCTCGCCCGCGAACGTGCGTCCCGGCACCGTCGTGCGCATCGTGATGCTGGTGAGCAACGAGGGCGAGGCCGCGGCGCGCGTCACCTCGGCGATCCTGCGGCCGTCGCGGGCCGGCCTCGCCGGGCCGCTTGCGGGTCCCGAGCCGTCGCTGCCCTTCGTCTTGAAGGGAGGGGAAACGCGGGAGATGTCCTGGACGGCTTCGGCCGCCGGGGCCGGGACGCTCGCCTTCACGGGAGTCGCCGCGGGGGTGGACGAGACGTCCGGTTCGGAGACCGAGTCCGGCGCGCGGACCTCGCCGCCCGTGGGAATCGCCGCCGAACCCGCGACGATTCAGCTCGCGGCGTCGGACGGGACGGCGGTCGGCGGCACGGCGATCCTGATCACGGCGATCATCCGGGACGCCGCGGGTATCCCGGTTCCGGGGGTGTCGTTGGTGTTCTCGCTGCTTGCGGGTAAGGGGATCCTGGCCGCCCCGGCGGCGACGACGGACGAACTCGGCCAGGCGCGCGTCCCCTTTACGCTCCCGAAGGAACCCGGCCTCAGCACCGTCGCCGGACGGGTCGGCGCGCACCTGGCGAGTCTCTCCGTGGAGAGCGTGCTGCCGGGCGGGGTCGCGCAGGTCCTCTCCCGGAACTTCTTCGACCCGACGCACGCGGAAACCGTGGGCGTGGAGGCCCGCCTGCCGCGGCGGGGACGTGTCCGGGTCCGGGTGTTCAACCTCGGCGGAGAACTGGTACGGACGATGAGCGATGGGGAGCGCGAGGCGGGCACCGCCACGTTCTCTTGGGACGGCCGGAACGACGCGGGGAGCCTCGTGCCCAACGGTGTGTACTTCATCTCGATGTCCTCCCCGTCCGGCATGACCTCCCGCCGGGTGATCGTGCTGAAGCGGTGAGCCGACATCGGCCGGCGGAGGCCCTCGGTGCAGCCGTCGCGCGGAGGTGCTAGAATAGCGGCCTTCATGATCCAGGATGCCATCAAGACCGTGGTCGAAGGACGGACACTGACGGCCCTGGAGGCGGAGTCGGCGATGGGGGAGATCATGGCCGGTGCCGCAACGTCCGCGCAGATCGCGGGCCTGGCGGTGGCCATGCGGGTGCGGGGCGAGACGGCCTTCGAGGTCGCGGGCTTCGCCCGGGCGATGCGTGCGGCGGGCCTGCATGTCACGCCCCGCGCGACCGTCGTCGCGGATACATGTGGAACCGGAGGAGACGGTAAGCGGACGCTCAACGTGTCGACGGGTGCCGCCCTCGTGGCCGCGGGCGCGGGAGTCACCGTGGCGAAGCACGGCAACCGCGCGATGTCCAGCCGGGCGGGCAGCGCGGACGTGCTCGAGGCGCTTGGCGTGAAGATTGATGCCGCGCCGCCGGTCGTCGAGCGGGGCCTGAACGAGACCGGCATGGCGTTCTGCTTCGCCCAGGTGTTCCATCCCGCGATGAAGCACGCCGGGCCGCCGCGGCGGGAGCTCGGCGTGCGCACCATCTTCAACTTGCTCGGCCCGCTGACCAATCCCGCGGGAGCGGGCTATCAGGTGATCGGCGTCGCGCAGGAGAGCCTGCTCGATCTCGAGGCCCGGGCGCTCGCGGCGTTGGGGACGAAACGATCCCTCGTGGTGCACAGCCGCGACGGGCTGGACGAGCTGACGGTGACCGCGCCGACGCGGGTCGTCGAGGTGGCCGGGAAGGCGATTCGTCGGCGCGCGGAGTGGAAGCCGTCCTCGTTCGGTTTCAAGCGGGCCGTGGCCGCGGACCTCGCGGGCGGGACGCCGGAGGAGAACGCGCAGGCCCTGTTGCGGGTGCTGCGCGGGCAGAAGGGGGCGTACCGCGACGCCGTGCTCCTGAACGCGGGCGCGGTGTGCTGGCTCACGGGCAGGGCGAAGACGCCGCGCGAGGGCGTGACGCTGGCGGCGCGCGCGCTCGACCGGGGTGCCGCCCTGACCACGCTCGAACGGCTGAAGGCCCTAGAGGACGTGGCCGAGGAGGCGTGGAAACTCGATGCGGCCGTCAAAGCTCGCGCGGCGCGGTCACGCAAAGCGCAGGAAATCGCCGCAGAGGCCCGCCGCACCGGCGTGTCTCAAGCGCACAGGTGGAGCGAGGTGGACGCCATCGGCGTGTTCGACATCGGGGACATCGCCGCCGAGATATGCACCGCCCTGGCGCGTCTGGACGCCGTCGCCGGGGGGAAGGCGGAACGATGAAGCCGCATCCGAACCTATCGCCCGCCATGGTCGCGCACATCAACGCGCTGCTCGCTCGGAACGAACACGACGAGGCCATTGCTG
>CAYHEI010000195.1:0-2026 GCA_964355385.1 uncultured bacterium
GCACGGTGGCCGCGGCGGCGGGGGCGGGGCGGTTCGACCCGCCGCCGCTGAACCTTGTGCGCGATCTCGCGCGGATCTGGGCCCGCGGCAACAAGGAGATCACCTTCCACGATCCCCTGGCCGCGGCGCTGATCTTCCACCCCGAGCTGTGCGGGTGGGAGGACGGGGCGATCACGGTGGAGCTCGGCCCGAGCGAGGGCGAGGGCCGGACGACCTTCGTCCCCGGCGCCGGTTCGCACCGCGTCGCCAAGACGGTGAACGCGAAGGGATTCTTTGAGGAATACTTCTCAGTCTTCACATGATCGCGGTCACCGACACCACCCGTAGCGCGCACGCGCGGCTGCGGCCGGTGCCGGTGGAGGCCGTGAAGCTCGCCGACAGCGTGTGGGCGCCCCGGTTGCGGCTGCTGCGCGACGTGATGCTCCCCGCCCAGTACCGGCAGTGCGAGGAGACGGGCCGGATCGACAACTTCCGCCGGGCTTCCGGGCGCAAGGCGGGCGAGTTTCAGGGCATCTTCTTCAACGATTCCGACGTCTACAAATGGGTGGAAGCCGCGTCGCTGGTCGTGGGGTGCGGCGAGGCGCCCCGGCTAGGGCGCATCCTGGATATGGTTGTCGAGGAGATCGCCGCCGCCCAGCAGCCAGACGGCTACCTGAACACCTACTTCATGTTCGAGAAAGCGGGAGAACGCTGGTCCAACCTCAAGGACATGCACGAGCTGTACTGCGCGGGCCACTTGATCCAGGCGGCGGTCGCGCATCAGCGGGCGACGGGGAGCGATCGCTTGCTTGGCGTGGCCCGGCGACTCGCGGACCACATTGACGGGGTCTTCGGGCCGCCCGAACGGGGGAAACGCCTGGGGGCATGCGGCCATCCGGAGATCGAGCCGGCGCTGGTGGAGCTGTTCCGCGAGACGGGGGAGCGGCGGTACCTCGACCTCGCGGCGTTCTTCGTTGCCGCCCGGGGGCGGGGCGCCATCGGCGGCGGGGAGTACCACCAGGACCACGTGCCGTTCGCGGAGGCTCCGACAGTCACCGGTCACGCCGTCCGGCAGTTGTACCTGTGCGCGGGCGCGGCGGACGTGTTACTCGAAACCGGCGACCCGACCCTGGCGAAGGCGCTCGAACGGCTCTGGACGAACATGACCGAGCGGCGGATGTACGTGACCGGCGGGATCGGCGTGCGCCACGAGGGCGAGGCGTTCGGGAAGGACTGGGAGCTGCCCAATGCCCGGGCCTACGCCGAGACCTGCGCCGCGATCGCGAGCGTGATGTGGAACTGGCGCATGCTGCAGCTCACGGGCGAGGCCCGGTTCGCGGACGTGATGGAGCTGGCGCTCTACAACGGCACGCTCGCCGGGCTGTCGCTGGACGGGACGTCCTATTTCTACGTCAACCCGCTGGCGGACGACGGGACGCACCGGCGGGAGCCGTGGTTCGGCTGCGCCTGCTGCCCGCCGAACGTCGCGCGCACGCTCGCCGCGCTGCCCGGGTACGTGTACGGCGTGTCGGCCGAGGGCATCTGGGCACATCTCTACGCGATGGGCGCTGCGCGGGTGACGCTGCCGGACGGCCGCGCGATCGGGGTGAGCCAGTACACGAACTACCCCTGGGACGGCACGGTGAAGTTCGAGGTCGCGGGATCGGGGGAGTTCTCGCTCTTCCTGCGCGTCCCCGGCTGGGTGGAAGGCATGGCCGAGGTGAAGGTGCGGGGCATGAAGTGCGCGGAGGGCGGGCATCCGGGCTCCTACTTCGAGGTGCGGCATCACTGGCGTGAAGGCGACACGGTCGAGCTGCGCCTGCCGATGCCCGCACGGAAGATCCCGGGTCACCCCCTGGTCGAATCGACCCGGGGCTGCGTCGCGCTGGCCCGCGGGCCGCTGGTGTATTGCGTCGAGGGCGCGGATCACCCGGGCCGGGGCCTCCCCCCGCTCGTGGGTCCCGCGGAGGCGCCCGTGGGCGCGCGCGTGCCGCCCCCCCAGCGGGGCGGGGGCCATGATTTGATGATCAAAAAACCAACCGCTTTA
>CAYHEI010000195.1:2036-6102 GCA_964355385.1 uncultured bacterium
TTCATGCCGGCCTCGCGGTCGATCTCGAGGCGAGCGGAGGCGACGGTCGGCGAGCGCTTCCGTCCCGACCTGCTGGGCGGGGCCACCGTGCTCGACGGGCGCGCGGGAACGCAGGAGCTGACCGCGATCCCGTACCATCTCTGGGCCAACCGCGCGGCGGGCTCGATGCAGGTCTGGATCAGGCAGGTGTGACCGCCCCACTGCTGCTCGGCTGGAACGCCTGGCTGCTGTTCACCTGGGTCACGCGCTTCCACGTCATCCCCGCGGATCTGCGGCGCGCCTTCGTCGGTTTCTTCCTGGAGCGGAGCTTCTCGTGGCTCACGTTCGCCGGGAACTGGTCCGGGTTTCTCTCGTCCGCGGCGGCGCTCGCGGGGCTGCTCGCGGTCACGGTGCGGCTGGGCCGCCGGGCGAACGCGCTGGTCTGGCCCGGCCGGGACCCCGTGCGGGAGATCGTGTTTGGCTTGGGGTGGCTGGGCAGCGCCGTGCTGGGCCTGGGGCTCTGCGGGCTGCTGGTCGCGCCGCCGCACGCCGTCTCGGTCCCGCTGCTCGGGGGGTTCGGGGCCTGGGAGCTGTGGCGCAACCGGCGCGGGGCGGCCCGCCGGCTGCGCGCGGCGCGGGCGGGGCTCCGGCTCCGGGAGCTCGCGTGGCCCGTCCGGGCGTGCCTGGTCGCGCTGGCCGTGGTGACCGTCGCGGAGGTCCTGAGCATCGAAACCGGCTGGGACGCCATGACGTATCACTTGCGCTTGCCGACGTACTGGCTCTACCGCCACAAGTTCTTCGACGTCTGGCACAACATTCACGGGACGTACCTGCTCCACAACGAGATGCTCTTCACCGCCGCGATGGCGCTGGGCGGCGATACGCTGGCCCGGCTGCTCAACGCCGCCGTCGCCGTGCTGCTCGTCGCGGCCGCGGTGCGGCTGGGGCGGACGCTCGGCGCCCGGGGGCCCTGGACCGGCCTGCTGCTGGCCGGTTCCCCGCTGTTCGTGCTCCAAGCGACGCGCAACTACACCGAGCTGGAACTCGCGCTGTTCGGAGCGTGCGCCTGGCTCGCGCTGGCCGCATGGTGGCGGACCGGCTCCCGGCGGGCGCTCGTGGCGGCGGGACTGTGCGCCGGCTGGACCGTCGCGGGCAAGTACCCGGCGGTCCTGCTCGTACCGGCGGTGGCGGCGGTCGTGGTGACGGCGCCCCGGGGACGACTCCGCCCCCGGGCCGTCCTGGCGTGGGGAGCGGCGGCGCTGCTTCCGCTCGCGCCCTGGCTCGTCCGCAACTGGCTCCTCCGGGGGAATCCCACCTATCCGCTCCTGCACGAATGGTGGGGGCTCCCGGCCGACATGCCGGCGGATCTCAAGCTGCCGTTTCAATCCGGCATCGAGCACCGCGTCATGCCGCACGCTTGGGGCGACCGCTTCGCGGCGCTCTGGCTCGACCACGGCCGGTTCGACGGCCCCCTGCTGCCGCTGTTCGCCGGTCTGCTGCCGTTGGTCGCCTTGACGCGTCTCCCCGCCTGGGCGGCCGCCTGCCGTCGCGCGGTGTTCGCGTACCTGGGCCTCTGGCTCCTGTTCGGCCCGGATGTGCGCTTCCTCGCGCCGGTGCTGCCGTTGCTCGCCGGGCTCTGCGCCGCGCGGCTCGAGCCGCTCCTCGCGGGCGCCCGGACGAGGCGCCGCGCGCTCGGCGTGCTCGCCCAGGCGAACCTGGCCGGGGGCGCCGTCTACGCGGCCTCGTACCTCTGGATCACGTGCGCGCCGTTCGCGATGCCGCTGGGGCTCGAGTCCGCGCGGGACAAGCTGGAGCTCGGATTGCGGCCCGCGCCGTATCTCGCGCAGACGGCGGCGTTCATCAACGCGCGCGTGCCGCCCGCCGAACGCGTCATGCTGCTGTGCCACTTCAACTCGTACTACATCGAGCGGGAATGCCTGGGCGACTTTCACTTCGGCAGCGCGCAGGGCGTGAAGGTGATTCGCGCCGGGCGGACGGCGGACGGCATCCGCAAGCGGCTGCGCCAGCTCGGCGTGCGCTGGCTGCTCTCGCTGGGTCCGATGGCGGAGCAGTACGCGGACATCCCCGGTTTCTTTGACGTGCCACCGGGGGGGTGGGCGGCCTGGAAGCGGTTCCTCGCGACCGGGACGCGCGCGGAGTGGCAGACGGTGCTGCTGACGCTCTACCGGGTGGGGCCGCCGCATGTCCCGCGCTCGTTGCCCTCGTTGCCGATGCTGGAGGCCCTCGCGTTCCGGCAGGCGGACAAGGACTTGGCGGCGGGCCGCGCCCGGCAGGCGCTCGCCGCGTATCGCGCACCCCCGCCGCTCCTCGCGGACGTCGGCTCGACCGCCGTGCGGGAGGCGGAAGCCCGCGTCGCGCTGCGGGATTTCGCGGGCGCCGAGCGCTGCTACCGGCGCGCCGCGCGGGAGGGCGTGGACGCGCCGGACCTGCATCTCGGGCTCGCGCACTGCCTGCTCGAGCGGGACGAGCGGGTCGAGGCGCTGGCGCACGTGCGCCGCGCGCTCGCCGAGAATCCGCGATCCGCCTTCGGCCGGGAGCTGCTCGCGGCGATCGAGGTCGCCTCGCGGCGGGTCAGCCCGCCAGGCGCCGGGCCTGGGCGAACGAGCGCAGGCGGCCGAGACCGCCCGAACCGGACACGCTGAGCGCGCCCGCGGCGCAGCCGAGGATTCCCTCCCCGCGGACATCTCCTTCCGTGACCTGCTGGAGGGCGCGCACGACGCCATGATCATCGCGGACCGGTGGATCGTGGGCATGTCAGACGAGGGACTGCTGGTGGTCACCTTCACCCGGCGCGGTTCGGAAGGCGTGATCCGCATCATCAGCGCACGGCGAGCCGGGCGGCGCGACAGGAGGAAGTATGAAACGGGCAAGGATTCCTGAAACGCACTTTCCCTGGCACAAAGCGCGCCGTGGCACGCCGGAGGAGGCAGAGGAGGCGCGCAAGGCCATCGAGGCCATGACCGGCAAGCCTCGTCCGCCGCGCGGACGTCCGCCGCTTCCTGAAGGAGAACGCGCCCAAAGCGTGACCATCCGGCTCAGTCCGCGAGTGGTTGAATGGGCTCGCGTCCAGGCGGCCAAGCGCGGCATCGGTTACCAAACCTTCCTCAACGAAACGTTGGAGCGGGTCAGCGCTTCCTAGCGGACTGGGAGAACGACCGGAGAAGTCCAAGTCCGCCGGGGCCGGACACCGAGAGCGCGCCCGCGCAGCCCAGGCGGAGCGAGCGCAGGAGGTCCCACCCTCCACGGGCGATTCGGCCACAATCTCGCTGGCCATGCGGCCCCCCGCCCTGAGGCGGAGGGGTCAGCGTGAACCGAGAAAACCCCCGATGATGGCGAGGATCGGCTTCAGGGACTTACCCTCGGGATCGGCGGCGACGCCGAAGTTCTCGAGCGCGGTGGCGCCGAGGAGGTAGAGCGACCCGCGCGGCGCGAAGATCACCGGGCAGGTCAGGGTCTCGCCGAGCTCCGGGATGTGGAACCCGGCCTCCCCGATGTCCATCGTCTCGATCCGCCCGTCGGCCATGGTGAGGCGGCGCTTACCCTGCGCCGTCAGGCCGATCGCCTCCAGCCGCTCGCGGGGGACGAAGGAATAGAGCGCGCCGGTGTCCACCCAGAAGCTCTCCGTGAAACACCGCTCCCGGGCGCCCGGATGCGCCACCGTCACGCTGACCTGAAAGAGACCCATTACGGTCATGGTATCACCAACCTCGGGCGAACGGGGAGACAATCAGCCGGCGCCCTCGCCGCCCGCGTCATGAAGCCCTAGCTTCGGGCGAGCCGGGACGCCTGGGAGAAGGAGCGCAGGAGTCCCAGTCCCCCCGACGCGGAAACCGAGAGGGCCCCGGCCGCGCAGCCAAGCTGGAGTGAGCGCCGGAGCGGCCAGCCGCGCAGCAGGCCGGTGAGCAGTCCCGCGTCGAAGCAGTCCCCGGCGCCCGTGGCGTCCACGGCGCGGACGCGGAAGTAGTTGTTGCCGGTGATCTTGTTGGCGTGGGTCGAGTTGAACGAGTCGGCCCGGATGTACGTGTTGCCGTGGCTGTCGATGGCGCCAATGCCGAACTGGCTGCGG
>CAYHEI010000196.1:0-6088 GCA_964355385.1 uncultured bacterium
GGCGGGCGTATGGGCCGGCGCGGCGGCCCGGACCGCGAGCGCGGTCCCCGGGTGCGGTCGCGCGACGTCGCGGGCGACCAGGATCCCGTTCACGTAGACGTCCGCCCGGTCGCGCACGCCTTGGAGCGCCACGCACAGCCCCGGCCACCCGGCGGGGATCTCCGCCCAACGGCGGTACCAGGCCACGCCGTCGTAGCCTCTGGCGCCCCGTTCCTCCCACGGTCCCGCCGCGTCCACCGTGGGCCAGCCTCCGTCGTCGAAGGCGGGAGCCGCCCAGCCCCGTGCGATGCCCGCGTCGCGGGGATCCGTGTGGAACCGCCAGCCGTCCACGAGCGGCAGGAAGCCCGGCGCCGCCGCATCCGCGCCGGACATGGCGGACGGCAACGGAGGCTCCGCGGGGGCCGCCCCTTCGGCAAGGCTCAGGGCAGGGAGCAGGAGCACGAGCAGGGCCGTGAGCACGACGCTTTCATGGTACGTCACGGCGCGACCGCCGCGATGTTCTCGCGCATCCGCCCCGCCAGAAACGTCGCGCCCCGCCCCTCCAGCGCGTCCGCGAGCCGGACGTAGCCTTCGGCCACCGCGAAACGGTCGGCGACCGCCCCCGGTGCGCGGACGGGGAGCGGCCCCGCCAGGGCCGCCATCGCGCGGCGGGCCTTCGCGAAGCCCCAGGCCGACTCGCGGGCGAGCCCGAACCGCGCGAGCTCGACGCCGAGCGATGCAAAGCAGCCGGGATACTGCAGCAAGGCGCCCCGGGCGACCTCGTCGCGCAGCCGTTCGAGGCGGGTCACGGCGCCCGCCGGGGCATAGACGAAGCCGCGATAGGTGTACGCCCGCTCGGCTCGGCGCGTCGCCGCGAACGAACCCGCCGGATCCCAGCCTCGCGTGGGCGCCGCCGCGAGCCCGGCGGACCGGTGCACGCGCAGGAACGGCATCGCGGCCACGAGCGCGCGGTCGTAGCCGGCCGCCGCGGTCCGGACGGGCGGCATGCCCGGCGCGCTCAAGACCGCCCGCAGCGCGGGGAGGCCCTCCGGCGGAAGTCCCCGGTCCGCGAGGAACCGCCGCTGGTTCCCCGCGCCGGCCAGACCGGGTTCCACGAATGACGCCAGGCCGACCGCCTCGACGTCGACGCGCTCGCCCTCGGCGTACCGCAGCGCCCACAGCGGGAACAGGTCGAAGTCGCCCGCGCCGAGATAGAGCGCGCCGACAGGCACGCCGCGCAGGAGGTTGCGCGCGAAATCGTGCGCGGCGGTGAACCGGGAAAGGTCGTTCCGGACGGCGCCGCGTTCCCACTGCCAGGCCGGCCCCAGCACGGCGAGCAGCGCGAGCCAGGCCGGGCCGCCGCGGACGCGCACGGCGGCGCGCGCCCAACCGATCGCCGCCGCCAGGACCGTGAGCGCGAGCGCGGGCTCGTACCAGCGCACGATCTTCTCCGAGAAGTTGAGCGCGTACGCCGCGTCGGCGAGCGCGCAGCCCGCCTGGCCCGCGGCGAGCCACGGCCGCCGCCGGGCCAGCCAGGCGGCGCCGAACGGCGCCGCGAGGAGCAGCGGGAGCGGCACCTCGTCCGCCAGGAACCGGGCCGCTTGCGCCAAGCGGTCGAGCCACAGCCCGGGATGCACCCGCAGCGAGCTCGCGGCGAAGGCCGTGCGGTAGAGGCGGCCGGGCGCGTACGCGAGCAGGCGCGGCAGGACGTCCGGCCTCCCCCAGTCCAACGCCGCGGCCCCCGCGGAACGGAGCGGGGGGTAGAGCGCGCGCAGCGACAACGGCGGAAGAGCGAACGCCAGGGCGAGCAGCGCGGCGCGCGGGACGCCGCGCGGGTGCCGCCGGAACGAGCGGAGCAGGCCCGCGAACGCCACCGGCAGCGCGAACACCGCGTAGAGGTGGCACGCGCCCGCCAGTCCCGCCGCGAGGCCCAGCCGCGCCGTGCGACGCGGCCGGTCCGTGTCCGACTCGCACAGTCGCGCGCCGGCCGCGACCAGCAGCAGGAACGCCAGGTAGTAGGGCGCGTACTTGTCGCCGATCCCGGCCTCCCACCAGACCGTGTCGGAGAGGCCCCACACCGCGGCGGCGAAGCACCCCGCCGCGGCAGCACCGCCGAACCGCGCCGCGAGCGCGCCGAGGACGACGGCGGCACCGGCAGCGCACGCGGCGCCCGCAGCGTTCAAGCGAAACGCGGGCGCGCCCGCAGGCCAGAGCAGGGCGAGGCGGCCCGCGAGCATGAGCAGGGGGTAGCCGGGAGGATGCGTGTTGCCGAGCGTGGCCGCGCACGCGGCCAGCTCGGGCCCGTCCTCGAAACAGAACGTCGGAGCCGCGGAGCGAAGGTGGCAGCCGAACAGGGCGAGCCACAGGGCGGCCGCGCCGAACCGGTTCACGCGGCCGAGTCGCCCTCCGCGACAAGGGCGAACACCGCGCCCGGGACGAGAACGATCAGCACGTTGGCTTGAGGTCGGACGAGCGGGAGCGAGCCCGCGCCCGGATCAATCAGAACGCGAGCGAGAAGGAGAGCCAGTGCACCTGCCCCAACTCTCCCAGCGGCGTCCAGGCGTAGTCCACCCGGACCCCGCTCACGCCGAAGCGCTCGTACGGCTCGTCGGACGCCGAGGCCAAACGCGCTCCGGTGTCCGCGGGGCGCCAGTCCACGCCGGCGCCCGCCGACACCCCGGTCGCGCTCCCGCCGGACGGCGCACCCGTGCGCCAGCCGCCCCGCAGATCGGCCCACCAGCCGGGCGCGAGCGTGAGGCGTTCCTCCGCACCCGCGTGCAGCGCGATCGCGGTGCCGCCCGCCTTCACCGCGTCCGCGACGAGCGTGAGGCCGGTCCGCGCCGGCCGGAACCCCGCGCCCAGGCGAATCGTCAGCGGGAGGGCGGCCGCCTTGCCGCCGTAATCCAATCCGCTGCCGAGATGTTGGACGGCGAGCCCGGCCGCGAACGCCGGGATGGGGGTCCAGCTTCCCCCGAAGTCCCCCGCGTACGCGACGGCGTCCGCACCCGGCGCGAGTTCGCTGCGCAGGTACCACGCCGACGCGCCCGCGGCGAACGCACCGACGCGCCCGGCCCACGCCCCGCCCGCGGTCCAGTCCTGGGGCGAGAGCGGCAACGCGGCCGGCGAGCCGAGCCGGTCCAGCGCCTCGATCTCGCCCATGCGCATCGAGCCGTAGGCGCCGCCGAACGTCCCGAGCGCGGTGGGCACCGCGATCGCCAGCTGGTCCACGGCGACGTCTTGGACGTAAAGCCCGTGGAGAAACACCCCCGCACCCGCCCCTTCCAGTCCCGCGAGCTGCGCGGGATTCACCCAGATGGCGCCGGGCTCGCGCAGGTCCGCGGCCCCCGCGCCGCCCATGGCCAGGGCCCGGGCGCTGCCGCCCACCCCGGCGAAGGCGTCGCCCGCGGTGCCCGCCGCGCCGTCGATCGCCGCGCGGCCCGGCGCGGCCAGCGCGAGCAAGAGGATGACAAGGAGGTGTTTCATCTCACTATCACCAGTTTGCCTCGCGCGCGCGATCCCTTCAATGGGGTGACGATGTAGACGTACACCCCGCTGGCGGCCGCCTTGCCGCTGCCCTGGTTCGTCCCGTCCCACGCGACCTGCGCGTCCCCGTCCGTGTCCGTCAGCTCGGCCACGAGCTCCCCCCGCAGCGTGTAGATCCGCACGGTCGCCCCCGCGCCCGTGCCGTTCAGGACGACCCCGGCGGCATCCTGCCCGCCGCCCGAACCGGGCCGGTAGGGATTGGGATAGGCCCGGACGCCGGTCGGAATGACCGATGTCGCCATCGTCGTGCTCGAGTTCTCGAAGACCGCGGTGTAGAAGCGGAACGTGTTGTCGTCGGCGTACACGGAACCGACCACCGCGAGGCGCGCGGCCGCCGCGTCGTACGCGATCCCGCGCCCCTCATCCTGATAATGGCCGGAAAAGTCCCGGTCCTGCTCCCAGGTGAGCGCCCCCGCGGGGCTGAAGGCCGCCGTCCAGACATCGCCGAACACGGAGGTCGGCCGGTCCACCATCCCCGTCACGAACACGGCGCCCGCGGCCGGATCCGTCGCGACACCCGCGACCAAGTCGTTGTCGCCTTCCCCGCCGTCGAGCGTGACCGACCACAGCCACTGCACGGTGAACGCCGTGCCGCTGTCCGCGAAGTGGCCGATCCACGCGTCCAGGTTGCGGCCCGCCGTGGTCGTGGCGCCCGTGACCACCAGCGTGCCGTCCGGCTCCAGCGCGAGGCCGGACGCGTAGTCGTCCGCTCCGGCCGTCCCGTCGATCGTGACGTAGCCCAACAGCGCGGCGTTCTTGGAGAACTTGCCGATCCAGATGTCCTTCCCGCGTCCGGGCAGGCTGACGTATCCCGCCGCGTAGGCGCTGCCCGAAGGAGCCGCGACGACCGCCAAGGCCGAGTCGTCCAGGCCGTACGCGTCGGGCCAGAACGAGACCGTCTTGATTCCTCCCGCGTCGGTGAAGCATCCGACCCACAGGTCGCCCTGCCCGGCGCCGTCGCCGACGCGGCCCGCGGCCCAGATGTCGCCCGTGGGCGAGAGCGTGCAGGACACGCTCTCGACGGAGTCCGATCCGCTGTAGGCGCCGTTGAAGTCGAGCGACCACGCGGTCGCGCCGACCGGGGTGCACCGCGCCAGCCAGCCGTCGAGATGCTGCGCCGCGCCGTTCCACACGCGGCCGCCGACGATCAGGTCTCCGGAAGGATGAAACGCGAGGGCGCGGACGGCGTCTCCGGCATCGGGCGACACGACGGACCCCTGGCGGGTGAAGGTCCAGCGCAGGACGCCGAACGGACCCAGCTTGCGCACGACCGCGAACCAGTTGGTCTCCTTGAAGGAGCCGGCGACGTACAGGCCGTCGTCCGTTCCCTCCGGACTGACCACCACGGCGTACCCGCGGGACAGGTCGAACCGCTCCACGTCCTCCCAGAGGAGGTGCCACCCGGCCGCCGCGGCCTCAGCCACGAGCGCGATCCCGAGCGCCGCCGCGACGGCCCGCGCGTTCACGAAGAAGGATCCATCCCGTGCTCATTGTCCGGCATGGCATCCACGCGCACAAGCACGGCGCCGGCTCATCGGGCCACCACCACTTTGCGCCTGGTGCGCGTGCCGCCCGGCGCCTCCACGACGACGAGATACACTCCGCTGACCACGTCGCGCCCGCTCTGGTTCTTCGCGTCCCACACCGCCTCGCCCGTCCCCGTCTCCTCGCGGAACTCCCGCACGAGCCGGCCTCCGGCGGCGTACACCCGGATGGAGGAACCGGTCGTCACCGGCCGCAGGCGGACGCCCACGTCGTCCTGCGCGCCTCCGCTTCCGGGACGGTACGGGTTCGGCCAGGCGGCCAGGCTGGCCCGCGCGGGCGTCGCCGCGACCGTGGTCGAGGGCGCCGGCGCGGGCGGAACGTAGGGGACGGGCACGCAGCCCGAGCGCAGGCTTCCGATCTTGATGAAGAAGTTCGAATCGTCCAGGGTGTCCCCGCCCATGACGAACTTGAGGCGGTTGATCACGCCGGGCGTCACCGGCCCCGTCGCGGTGAGCACCGCGGTGAGACCGTCCATCTGGGTCCCCGCCAGGCGCGTGGCGCTCACGGCGGTCCCCGTGAGGGTGGCGCTGCCGATGATGTTGTTGATGAAGTACTCGGAGCCGCACACGCCGGCGCAGCGGGTCGATCCGCAGGCCGAGAACGTGGTGCCGCTCAAGGTGCCGCTGTTCACCGTCGTGATCCCGACGTAGGTCGTCGCGGAGGTCGGCAGGTACGTCAGGCCCGTGCCGTTGAGGATGATCCCGATCACGTCGTAGTTGGAACACGCGAACTCGGGGTATTCCTCCGACCCGAGCGCGTACTCGACCGAGATCGTCGCGCCGCTCGGAATGAAGTCGAACTGCAGCAGGGCGCCGGTGCGGATGCCCGCCGGGGCGCCCAGCGCGATGCCGATCGCGGTCAGATCGTCGTCGCTGGGCGTTGCGGCGGAGCTCGTGTTGCGGTTGACGGTGTTAGGCCCCACGACGCCGCCGGCGTCCCCCGTACTCCGGATCAGGCCCGCGTCGAGGCCGATGATCTGTCCCCCCGCGCCCGAGGTCTCGAACTTGCCGATGGCGCTCGG
>CAYHEI010000197.1:0-6045 GCA_964355385.1 uncultured bacterium
TTTGTGGAAAAGGCGTCCGCCCAATCCCACCCTGGTCAGGAGGGCGGCCGCTTTTTCATGGGACTCGTCGTTGTTCATCCCCGCGAAGACCATGGGCAGCTTGACGTTCTCGAGCGCGGTCATCACGGGAATCAGGTTGAAGGTCTGGAAGATGTAGCCGATCTTCCGGCAGCGCAGCCACGCCAGCTCGTAGGCGTCGAGCTGCGCCATGTCGACGTCGTCGATGTAGACCTGGCCCCCGCTGGGCTTATCCAGGCCTCCGATCATGTTGAAGAGGGTGGACTTGCCCGAGCCCGAGGGGCCCATGATGGACAGATATTCGCCCGAGCGGATCTCGAGATCGACGCCCTTCAGTGCCTCGATGACCTCGGCGCCCATGCGGTAGACCCGGGTGACGCCGATCGTGCGGACGATGGTCGCGGCCATGCGAGCGTCATTCTACAACATCCTGTGGTATCATGGGGCCATCATGCGGCGCGGATGCGTGTCCCCCGTCCTCGCGCTCCTGTTGGCGGCGGGAACCGCGCGCGCCGGCGCGTCGGTGGACAAGCCCCACCGGGCGTGGTGGTCCGTTTCACGACTGGCCAAGGTGGGGGTGCTGGAGATCGACGGCGCGATCTACGATCCGCGCGCGTTGAACGCCGGCATCCGCAAGCTCGACGGGAATCCGCTGGTCAAGGCGCTGGTGCTGCGCATCGACAGTCCCGGCGGCGAGGTCGGCGCCGTCCAGGAGATCACCGCCGAGCTGAAACGCTTTCGCGAGAACGGCAAGCCCATCGTGGCGTCGTTCGGGGGCGTGGCGGCGTCGGGCGGCTACTATCTTGCGAGCGTCGCGGACCGGATCGTCAGCAACCCGGGCGCCCTGACGGGGTCGATCGGCGTGATCATGGAGTTTCCGGACGCGGAGGACCTGCTCAAGAAGATCGGGGTGCGGTACGTGGTCGTGAAGAGCGGCCGCTACAAGGACACGGGCTCCTTCGCGCGGGGGTTGAGCGAGGAGGAGCGCGTGGTGCTCAAGGCGACGATCGACGACGTGTACCAGCAATTCGTGGAATCCATCTGGCAGGGGCGTCGTCCGCAGATCCGCGTGGCCTATGCGCGGCTGCATCACCTGCCTCCCGCCAAGGTGTCCGACGGTGACGCGAAGGCCTTCCTCCTGGATGTCGCCGACGGCCGCGTGATGTCCGGTCGTCAGGCGCTGCAGGCGGGGCTGGTGGACGAGTTGGGCGGGCTCGACGACGCGATCCAAGCCGCCGGACGGCTCGCCGGGATCGGCGACCGGCCGCGCACCGTGAATCTGGCGCGCCGCCGCGAGGCGAACTGGACCGATCTGCTCGGCACGATCTTCGGAGGTCCGCCGCCCGAGGCGCTGTGGCCCCGGCGCGCCCGGGTCTCCCTGGGTTACCTCCTGCGCTGAAAGGCGGCGTGGCGTCCCACGGCTCCACGCGGCGCCCAACGGTCGCCGTCCTGCTGCTGTTGCTGCTGGCGGCGTCGTCGGCCGTGGCGGGCGGGGGATTCAAGCGCGGGACCGCCGGGATGGCCTATGTGGACGAGCTCGACGACGGGGTCGGACTGGAGCCCGGGCTCGTGCAGGCGATCACCATCGCCGGTGGTTGCGCCTCGGTCGCCCCCGTGTGGACCTGGGTCTCGCCTTCCGCGGGAGCGGATCCCGCGGCAGCGACCGGCATCGATTTCGACACCCCGGGCTCCACGACCGACTTCGTTTCCATCGCCTCGGTGACGACGACGGGAGGCGGAAGCATCGAACGGCTCGAGCTCGTCCGGCGGTGGTTCAGCGCGGTCACGGACATGAACGAGACGTGGAGAAGCAACTGCCCGATCGGGTTCTATTTCGATCCGAACAACAATCCCGAGGAAGCGCTCGATCTGTGCTCCATCTACCCCGTCGACGTCCGCGATCAAAAGATCGGGGGGGAGGAAGACGTCCGGGGCGCGCGTTCCCCCCGGGTGCTCCTGGTGCCGGACGTGAGCTACTTCAACTGGTGCCAGGTCACGCCGCCCAGCCTGAAGAGATGTCCGCACAACTGCTGCGGCGCGTCGACGGGAGATTCCGTTCTGGTGGAGCTGGTCTTGCGCCAGGAAGAATACGCGGCGTTCTTCAAGCCCGGCCGGAACTACAACGCCTCGTGGCGGGTGCGCTCGCCCGGGGAGCACCACGCCGGCCCAAACGGGGATCACAACGAGCGGCTCCTCGGATTCGACATGCGCTTCCGCTACAAGATGGCCGACGGGAAGACGTGGATTGACAACAACTTCCTCGGCGGGGCGACCAACGTGTGCCCCAATAACGACATCCATGACTGCACGGATCCGCAGCACGGCTGCGCCGTCCGGGTCAAACTCGGCGGCCCGACCGAACCGGGCCCGGAACCCGGATCCGTGACGTTGTACCTCCAGTCGTCCGAGGCCGACAGCGTGTATACGCCCTACTCGTTCAGTTTCTGCGCCGGCGCGCTCGACACCGCGTTCCCGATGCGCTGCCACACTTGCGACGAGGTCTTTTCCGGGCCGCAGCGCTCCCAGTTCCCCCTCTGCAGCCCCACGCCGAACGGCGAGTGGCACTTCCGGCTGACGACGCTGGGCGCGCCGAGTGCCGGGGACCCGCAAGGCAAAGCCGGTGAATGTCCCATCGGGGTCGACTGCGACAACATGCGCGCCGCCGCGTCGCTCTTCATCGACGGGATGTGGCTGGCGGCGACGTCGGGCAGCTACACGTCCCGGGCATTCGATTCGCTGAGCCCCCTGACGCGGTGGCGCTCGATCTGCTGGGAGACGACGCTGAACGTTCAGCCCCCGATCGGCATGCCGCGCACCCCGGTGGACCTGTTCTGGTCGGCGTACGACGCGGCGCCCGCCGTCTTCGTCAAACGCGAGCCGACGATCGCGGAGACCGGATGCGACGGGCTCGTGGATGCCCCCGCCGAGAAACGCGTCGGCCGGTATTTCCGGTGGGCCGCGGGACTCACCGGCTGGGACGAGAACGGGGCGTCGCTTCCCCCGGACAAGAGCACGCTCGGCGGCCTCCCCAACGACTACTGCGTCCGCTACAGCCCCGCGTACGACGGCGCGCTCACGCCCGTGGTGAGGTCGGTCAAGGTCGTCTACGAGGCGTACGCGGGACGGTTCGTCACCCAACTGATCAAGCCCGCGCGCATGAAGCGTTGGAAGATGCTCTCGTACGACGTGGATCTCGCCGGCGGCAGCGTGCAGGCGGACGTGGGGCTGGTGAACCCCGCCACGGGCGCGTTCGAACCGGTCGCGGATCTCCGCGGAACCGTGCTGACGGCGCAACCTTCGGGCACGACGCTCTATCTCAACCCCGGACAATACCCGGCTCTTCAATTGAGATTCACGCTGCACCGGGGCGCCGGGCAGGCCGCCAGTCCGTGCGTCCGGCGGCTGGAGGTCGGGTACGAGCCGATGGACGAGTGCCTCGCGCTCAGTCGCAACGTGATCAGGCAATCGCGGCGCGAAGGCCTGGACATCCGGTACTGCGTGGAAGCTCCGGGACCGGTGACGATCAGCATCCACGATTGGGCGGGCCAGCTCGTGTGGAAGAAGTCCCCGAACGAGAACCCGATCGCCCCCGAGGAGCCCCAGCTTCCGGGCGGCGTATACCAGATGCACTGGGATGGGACGGCCGCGAACGGAGCGC
The DNA here is from genome assembly GCA_964355385.1 of uncultured bacterium. Lineage (GTDB taxonomy): Bacteria > Oederibacteriota > CAKKQC01 > CAKKQC01 > CAKKQC01 > CAYHEI01. Next base: position 3,677 of record CAYHEI010000197.1, read on the forward strand.
CCGTCGCGCCCGGATTGTATTTCGTCACCGTGGTGACGTCGACCGCCACGGTGACGAAGAAGGTCGCGGTTGGCAGGTGAGCCGGGCCGGGCGGATGGCGTTCGCCGCCTGGCTCCTGCCCGTCTGCGCGGCGCGCGCCGGCTGCGGCCCGGGCGCGACGGGGACGGCGTGGCGCGACGGGTTCCCGGATCTCGGATGCCTCGCGGAGGCTCGACAGGCCGTCGCGGGGCCGGGTGGGCGGGGTGTGACCGTGTCCCCCGCGAAGCAGGTTTGGCGTTTGCCCGGAGGACGGCGTTTCCATGACGGCGAAGCCGGCCCGGGCACGGCCGTGACGGCGCCGGGCACGGAGCGCGAAACCGTGGTGCTCGCCGCCGGCGCGCGCTCGGGCGCGTGGCGCTCACCGTCGCTCGACACGTTCTCGTCCGAGACGGTGTGGGTGGCGCTCGAATGGCGCGTCGAGCAGAACGAACGGATCGCCGATCCGTCGTGCGCGTGTCCGACGCCCGGCAGTCCGCTGACCCCGGTGACGCTGGCGTTCGGCGTGGGGAATGCCGCGACTCCCGCCTGCGCCGAGCGGTTGCCGGCGCCCCTGGCCCAGGCGGGCCGCATGCCGTTCCCCGCGGGCGCCCGGGGGCGGTACTTCCGCGTCGAGGCCGTTCTGCGCGGTCGTACCGCCGCCGGCGAAGTGGACTCCGCGCTCGCGCCCAGGGGGTCCGTGACGGCGTTCGCCGGCGCCGCCTCCGCGCTCACGGGATTCGCGGCCGAGTACTTTCCCCGCGCGGCGCTGGTCGGGAGCCGGGTGATCGCTCCGGTCTCGCTGCGCGGGTGGGGGCGCCTCGGCGTCGACGCGGAGGTGCCGGTCGGCGCGCGCCTCGCGGTGGACGTGCTGGCGGCCGACGGATCGCCGCTGCTCGAGGACGCCGCGCCCGGGACGGACCTCGGCGCCACCGTGAGCGCGTTCCTCCATCCCGCGCTGCGCTTGCGGGCGCGGCTGGCGGTGGACCCCGCCGATCCCTCGCGCCGGCCGGTGCTGCGCGCGTGGAGCGTCGACTGGCATCCTCTCGCGGGCCGCCTCGAGCTGGACCGCGCGGCGTTTCATCCCGCCGCGGGGGAATCGGTGCGCGGGCTGGTGGCGGTGGACCGCGCGGGGCCCGTCCGGGTCCGCGTGCGCGACGCGGCGCACCGGGCGGTGCGGATTCTCGCGGACGCGGAGTTGCCCGCGCGCGCGGCGGCGTTCGCCTGGGATGGGCGGGACGGGGCGGGCGCGGTCGCGCGAGCCGGGACGTACTTCATCACGGCGACGACCCCGTCGGGGGCGGGAACCCGCCGCGTGGAGGTGCGGTGAGTTTCCCGCCCGCCGCGCGGGTGCTGCTGGCGGCCGCCTGGCTCGCGGCCGGATTGGCGGCGGCCGCGCCGCGCATGGACCCGCTCAAGGGCTCCTGGCGGGACGACTTCGCCGACCTCGACGGGTTGGAGCGCAACATTCAGGGCGCGCTGGCCCCCCCGTCGGGTTTCACGGTGAATCCGGGGGTGTTCGCGTGGTCCCAGCCGAGCGCCGAGGTCGGACTGAGTTCGCCGTTCTCGAGCGTGACGACCTACGAGCCGACGGTGGACATCCTCAAGAAGGGGACCGCCGCGGAGCAGATCACGCTCTGGCGCACGCGGTACGATCCCGGCGGCCAGATACGATACGAGAGCGGCTGCTTCACCACGCAGACCACCGATTGCCCCTGCACGACGATCAATAACGGCAACCTGGCGACCGATGAGCTGACGAGCGTCTGGACCGAGGGGAAGAGCAATCTGCCGTGCGCCGTTTGGGGCTCGTCTCCGGACTTCGTGATGAACACCAAACTCGGGAAGTGCGAGCCGGACGTCCCCGCGACGGCGGTGACGCTCAGCGCCGTGAACATCACGACTGGCCCCTGTGTGGAACCCATCGCGGAGGCTGGAGCTCCGGCCACCCCTTCCATCTCGCAATTCACGAACGAGGCGATCTTGAGGTTCAAGGCGAGCGAGGGTTCGAAGGATCTCAAGCCGGGCTATGGCTACAGCGTGACGTTTCTCGTCAGCGCCTATCTCGGACTGCATCACGTCGATCACGCCTACCCCTACCTCCGGTTTGACGTGCGCGAAACCGGCAGCAAGGCGGTGTACCGGACAGCGACGCTGAGCGAGAACCAGTTCCTGTTGCCGAACGGCCAGCCAACCGTGCCGCTCACCCTGGCTCTCAACGTCACGCCGGTGACGCTGGATCTGAGTCCCGTGCCCGCCGCCGTCGGCTGGGACTTCCGCGTCATCTCCCTCGTGCCGCCGCGGGTCGAAACGAATGGGATCGACAAGTGCGGCGAGCTGGCGAGCCATCCGCA
>CAYHEI010000198.1:0-6042 GCA_964355385.1 uncultured bacterium
GCGCGAGCTCCGCGGTTAACTCGGGGCCGGCGCCGCGCCGGCAGCAAAGCGCGCGGCCGCGGCCCCCGGGCCGCGGCCGCGGCGAGCTGAAGAAGCCGTTCCGCTGGCCCGCGTGCGCGGACCGGAACCGCGCGGGCATCAAGTCCTCCACGGGCCGGCCGATCAGCTCCTCGCGCGCGTACCCGAAGAGGCTGACGGCCCGTTGATTGACGAGCACGATCGTCCCCGTGCCCATCGCGATGAGGGTGGCGTCCGGCGCCGCCTCGATCATGTCCTGGAAGGAGCCCGACAGCGGCCCGGACGGCACCGCGCCGTTGTTCCGGTCGGAGAGGTCCGTCACGGCTTCCCATCCAACAGGCGGGTGACGAGGTCGATGAGTTCCCGCTCGTCCAGGATCGGCTTGCTGGCGTAGCCGTCGAACCCCCGCGCCAGCAGGCTCTCGCGGTCGCCGACCATGGCATGCGCCGTCAGGGCGATGACCGGAACGCGGGTGAGCAAGGGGTGCGCGCGCATCAGCGCCAAGACCGCCAGTCCGTCGATGCCGGGCAAGGAAATGTCCAGCACCACGGCGTCGGGGACGCGCTGGGCGAACACCTCCAGCGCCCGGACGCCGTTCTCGAACTCCGCGACCTCGAAGCGGGGCTCCAGGATCTTGCGGATCAGGAGCCGGCTGTCATCGTTGTCCTCCACGATGCCGACGAGGCGGCGCGCGCGCCCGAGCTCGTCCACGAGCCTGTCCCGGGGCAGCGTCTGCAGGAACGCGTCCAGCTCGCGGGCCAGATCGGTCAGGACGGGGGACGCGGCGGTCAACGCTTTCCGCTCGGCCAGTTCTTCGAGTTGCTGGCACAGCGCCGCGACCCGGGCGCCCCCCAGCTGGCCGGCGGAGGACTTGAGAGAGTGGAAACTCCTCACGACGGTGGAGGCGTCGCCGCGCTCCATCGCCGCCTGCGCCTCGTGCAGGCGGACGGGAGCCTGAGACCGGAACAAGTCAACGACCTCCCGGACCAGGCTGGCCCCCCCCACCCGGCCGAGCAGGGCGAGGGCGTGCAACGGCGACTCGGTATTCACGCCTTGCATTGTATCACGGCGGCGAACATCATATTGATAGGAGTCAATGACGCTGCGCGCGCCGCCGGGATGGCGCGGCGAATCCGCACGGAGCCAGGCGGCCCGCGCTCCGTCCGCGCCTCGGACGCGACGTCACGGTGGAGGCCCTCCCCAGGGGCGTCCCGACCGGCATCATGCCGCATGGGACGCCGCGCCCGAAGCGGCGAGCGCGAAGTGGTGCTGTGGCGGTTCGGCGGCGTCCGTCCACAGGTACGGTTCGAGCACCTCGCGAATGACCCGGGGGAGATCGCCGGACACGAGGAGCTCGGCCCGCGGACCCGACAGTCGCTCCGGCATCCGGGTCGCGATCGCCCGCGCGAGGCCGGCCTCGATGCCGGCCGACGGCGCGGCGCTTTCCCCGCTGAAACGCAGAGAGTGAATCGCGCCGATCGATTCCTCGCCGCAGAACGATCTCTCGAGATGCTGATGGACGGCGTCGTACACGGTCACGAAGTAGCCTTGATACAATCCCCAGGTCAGCCGGTTGCTGGCCAGGACGCTCCAGGCGGCCCGGGCGACCTGATCCACCACGGCTTCCACGGACATATGCGCGGGAATGATCAACTCGTATTCCATGGAAATCCTCCTTGTGTTGCGTGTTGGAGACCATGCCGCCCAGCCATCGGAACATGATGGTGCAAGGAAGGTGCCAGGGCGGGAGAGAGCCCCGGCGCAGCGCGCGTGCGCGCCCATCGGGATGCTCGGGGTGGACAACCTTCGACGGACAATCGCCGACGTTAACGTGTTAGCTTAACGCGGTGCAACTGATCACGGTCATCGGACGGGGGCACGGCGGCACCCGGGCCATGTCCCACACGCTCTATGCCAGCGGCGTGTACATGGGCTATACCCTCAACAAGTCGGGGGATCTGCTGCCGGCGGAGGATATGTACGAGGCCTGCCGGGTGTTCGGCCGCTACGTCGTCCATCGGGGCGGCCTGGATTGGGATTTCTCCCGGGTGCTCTCCGGCCCGGTGGATCCCGCGTTCACGCGGCTGCTCGAGTCGTTTCTTCGCTCCGTCATCGACGAGCGCGCCGCCGAGAAGGGGTGGAAGATTCCGGAAACCACGCTCGTCTACCCCTGGATCGTCCGCAGCTTTCCCGACGCGCGCTATATCCTGTGGTCCCGGGACCCGCGCGACGCCATCCTGGGCGGCCACCTCACCGACAACCTCGCGGACTTCGGCGTGCCCTCCGAGATGACCGATGACGTCTTCCGCCGCCGCGCCATGAGCTGGTACTACCAGTGGTCGCTCATCAAGGCCACGCCCCGCCCGGCCAAGGCGCTCGAAGTCCGGTTCGAGGACTTCGTGCTCAAGCAGGAGGAGACCCTCAAGCGGCTTGAGGCCTTCCTGGGCATCCCCCTCGCCCGCATCATCGTCCGCCCGGACTCCGTCGGGCGGTGGAAGACCTCGCCGGACCACAAGGACTTCGACTTCCTGGCCGTTCCCCGGCGGGAGCTGGGATATGCCTGAGCGCGATGCCGTGCGGGGCCTTGTCCTCGAGCGGCCCGGAGCGTTACGGGCCGCCTCCTGGCCCGCCCCCGCGGCTCCCGGCCCCGGCGAAGCGCGGGTGGCCGTCAGACGCATCGGCCTCTGCGGCACCGACTACGCGGGCTGGCGGGGCGAGATGCCCCTGATGACCTTCCCGCGCATCCTCGGGCACGAGCTGGGGGTGGAGGTCGAGGCGGTCGGCCTCGGCGTCCGGAACGTCCGGCCCGGGGACCGGTGCGCGGTCGAGCCGTATCTCAACTGCGGAAGCTGCGCCGCGTGCGCCGCGGGCCGCGGGAACTGCTGCGAGCGGCTGCGGGTCCTCGGCGTACATGCCGACGGCGGGATGCGCGAGTCCCTCGCCGTCCCCGCGGCCAAGCTCCACCCCGCGCGAACGCTTTCGCACGAGGCCCTCGCGCTCGTGGAGCCGTTGGCCATCGGCGCCCACGCCGTCGCGCGCGCCGTCCTCGCCGCGGACGAAGCGGTCCTGGTCATCGGCGCGGGACCCATCGGCCAGGCGGTCATGGAGTTCGCCCGGATCGCGGGCGCGCACGTCACCGCATGCGACCTCAACCCCGCGCGGCTGGCGTCCTGCGCGCCCGTGGCGCACCGCACGCTCGCGAACATGCCCGACGGGGAGCGCTTCACCGCGGTCTTCGACGCGACCGGCCATCCGGGCTCGATGAGCGCGGCGCTTCGGCTCGTCGCGCAGGCGGGCCGCCTCATCTGGGTGGGCATCACGCGCGAGCCCGTCACGCTCTCCGACGCCGAGTTCCACGTCCGCGAGACCACGCTGCTGGGCTCCCGCAACGCGCTGCCGGAGGACTTCACGCGCATCATCGGCTGGATGGAGGCGGGGAAGATCGACGTGGCACGATGGATCACCCATCGGGCGGCGCTCGCCGACCTGCCCGAGCGAATGGCCGCGTTGGCCGATCCGGGCGCGGGAGTCCTCAAGGCGATGCTGGAGGTCGGCTGATGGAGCGGCGGCGACTCGGCGCGACCGGCCTCGAGGTCTCGGCACTGGCCTTCGGAGCCTCCTCGCTCGGCCAGGAGTTCCGCCCCATCGAGCTGCCCGACGCGATGCGGACCGTCCGCGCGGCGCTGGACGCCGGGATCAACCTGATCGACACCTCCCCCTTCTACGGCCGCGGCACCTCGGAGGTGCTGCTGGGCTTCGCGCTGCGCGGCGTCCCGCGCGACTCGTATGTCCTTTCCACGAAGCTCGGTCGTTACGACCTCGCCACGTTCGACTTCCGCGCCGCGCGGGTCGTCGAGAGCGTCGAGGTGAGCCTCAAGCGCCTGGGGACCGACCATCTCGATCTCGTGTTCTGCCACGACGTCGAGTTCGTGGACCTCGCCGGCATCGCGTCCGAGACCCTGCCCGCGCTCCGCAAGCTGCAGCGGGAGGGGAAGGTCCGTTTCGTCGGAGTGGCGGGCTACCCGCTCAAGATCTTCCGCGAGATCCTCACCCGGACCGAGCTGGACGTGATCCTCTCCTACAGCCACTACACCCTCCAGAACACCACGCTCGCCGAACTGCTTCCGCTCTTCGCCGCGCGCGGCACCGGAGTCCTGAACGCCGCCCCGTGGGCGATGCGCCTGCTCACGAACGAAGGCCCCCCGCAGTGGCACAAAGCGGACCCGGAACTGCGGGGGCTCTGCGCCAAGGCGGCGGCGCTGTGCCGCGCGCGCGGGTCCTCCCTCGCTAAGCTCGCCCTGCAATTCGCCGCGCACCGGCCGGAGATCGCCTCCACGATCTGCGGCACCGCGAACCCAGCCCGCATCCCGGAATGGACGCGGTGGCTGGCCGAGCCCTTCGACGAGGCGCTCGCGGCCGATGTACGCGCGCTCCTGGCCCCGGCCCGGGACCGCGCCTACGTGGAGGGCCTGCCCGAGAACAACGAGTGATGCGGATCGACGCGCACCAGCATTTCTGGACCATCGCGGGGCCCTTCCGGCACGGGTGGCTCGACGTCCCCGCGCACGCGCCCATCCGCCGCGACTTTCTCCCCTCCGATTTGAAACCCGTTTGCGCCTTGGCTCGAATAGATGGAACGATCTTCATCCAGACCCAGCACGACCCCGCCGAGAACGATTGGGCGCTCGCCCTCGCTGCCGCGAACCCTTGGATCCGCGGCGTCGTCGGCTGGGTGGACTTGACGGGCCCTGACCCCGAGGATGCGCTGCGGGCGGCCCGCCGGAACCCCAAGTTCGTCGGCGTGCGCCACCTCGTGCACGACGAGACCGACGACGGCTGGCTCGCTCGCCCCGACGTCCGCCGCGGTTTCGGCGCCCTTGAACGGCTGGGTGTCCCGTTCGATCTGTTGCTCCGTCCGCATCATCTCCCGCGCGTCCCCGCGCTCGCCGACGCCTTCCCCAGCCTGAAGCTCGTCATCGACCACTGCGCCAAGCCGCGCATCGCGAAAGGTCCGACCCCGGCTTGGCTCGACCCGCTACGCGCCTGTGCCCGTCGGCCCAACGTCTTCTGCAAGCTCTCCGGCCTCGTGACCGAAGCCGACTGGACAACATGGAAGCCCGCCGACCTCGCGCCGTTCGTCCGGGCGGTCGTGGACGCCTTCGGCCCGCGCCGCCTCATGTTCGGCTCCGACTGGCCCGTCTGCCTGCTGGCCTCGTCGTACGCGCGCTGGGTGGAGGCGCTCGACTGGTGCCTGCGCGATCTCCCCGCCCCCGACCGCGACCTGATCTTCGGCGGCACCGCCGTGGCATGTTACGGGCTCTCCATCCCCTCCCGCACCTTGGGTCCATCCCACGACCGCTGATAGGATAGCGGGGGTACCACCATGGGCATCACCAGAGTCGCCGTCCCGCTCGACACCCGCACACTGCGCGGGGTAGATCGGCTCGTCGGGCGCGGGAGGTTCCCCTCTCGGGGACAGGCGATCGCCGCCGTCGTCGCCGAGACGTTTCGCCGCGGCAAGGCGTCCCTCACGGCCAGGGAAGTGATACGCTTTGTCCGGCATGGCCGCATCGAGCATCGGAACGGCAAGACCAGGGTGATCGAGTCCTCGGCCGAACTCCGGTAGCCGGTAGCCGGTGGCCGTCCGGCCGATCCGGACCATCGCCGTCACCACTCGCTATGGACAAGCGTTCAGAGGATTGTCGCGGCAGTTTCAAGATGCGCTCGTGGCGCGAGAGCGAATGTTCAAAGCCAACGCATTCGACCCGCGACTACGAACACACCGGCTCCACGGTGAGTTGAGATCGCTGTATTCCTACCGAGTGACGCTCGCTTGCCGTGTCCTCTTCGAATTCACCGGACCCGATTCCGTGCTCTACCACGACGTCGGCTCCCATGACGTCTACCGATAGCCATCTCCTCGCCCGCCTCGCGGAAGTGGAATACGTCCTCTTCCGCGATCCCGCGCACAGCCGCGCGACGGAGTTCGGCACGTTCGTCCATCATCCGAACTTCCCGGGCCGG
>CAYHEI010000199.1:0-2790 GCA_964355385.1 uncultured bacterium
ATGGCGGTCATCGCGACGACCCTCGCGATCATCGCGGTCTTCCTGCCGATGGGGTTCCTCGGCGGGCTCGTGGGGCGGTTCCTGAAGCAACTCGGGTTCACGGTGGTGTTCGCGATGGTGGTCTCGCTCTTCGACGCGATGACCATGGCGCCGCTGCTCTCGGCGTACCTCGCGCGCAAGGACGACCATCGCAAGACCGGCCGGCGGGCCGTGGGGCCGTTCCGCCGGGCCGTGGACCTGCTCGTGTATCCGGTGCAAGCCGTGGCGCGCTGGTTCGACGGCGTCATGAACGGGCTCGTGAACGCCTACGAGGCCGTCATCCGGTGGATCCTGAGCCACCGGCTGGTGAGTCTCGCGGGGGCGGCGCTGATCTTCCTCCTCAGCATCGTCCTGCTCAAGTTCATCCGGATCGAGTTCCGCGGGCACCCGGACAACGGGTTCTACCAGGTCACGCTCGAGGCGGAACCCGGCACGTCGCTGAAGGCCATGGACCGGATGAGCCGGCGCGTCGAGGAGCAGCTGCGAAAGTACCCGGAGACCGCGATGGTGTCGCGGCTGGTGGGCAACGCCCAGGGGGAGCCGAACGTCGCAATGATCTTCGTGAACATGGTGCCGTTCCGCAGCCGCAAGCGCACGACGTCCGCGATGAAGGAGGTCGTGCGGCAATCGCTCACGCCGCTGACCGCGAGCCTGCGGCCCAAGGTCGGGGACTACGACCCCGTGGGTTACCAGGCGCCGTTCACGATGAACGTGTACGGGCAGGATCTCGTGGCCGTGGCGAAGGTGGCGGAGGAGGTCAAGCGGCGGTTCGCGAAGATCCCGGGGATGGTGGACGCGGACACCAATTTCCGGCCCGGGAAGCCGGAGCTGCAGGTGGCGCTGGACCCCGAGCGCATGCGCAAGCTGGGGGTGTCCACGGTCACCGCGGGGATGGAGCTGCGCGGCATGGTGGACGGCGTCGTGCCCGCCACGTTCCGGGAAGCGGGGCTGGAATACGACATCCGGGTGCGGGTGCAGCCGGACCAGCGCGACCTCGCGGAGGACTGGGAGCGCTTCTACGTCCCGAACATGAACTTCAACCTCGTGCCGCTCGCGCACGTGGCGTCCCCCCGGCCCGCGCAGGCGCCCGCCAAGATCTACCGGCAGAACCGTGCGCGCTACGTGCAGGTGAGCGGCGACATCGGTGCCACCGGCGGCCTGGGCAACGTCGTGGCCGAAGCCAAGAAGATCATGGCGGGCATGAAGCTGCCGCCCGGCGTGCGCTACGAGTTCATCGGGCAGTCGGAGGACCTGGCCGAGCTCGTGCGCAACATCGTGATCGCCATGATCCTCGCCGTCCTGTTCATGTACCTGATCCTGGGGAGCCTGTACGAGTCGGTCGTCATGCCCTTTCTGATCATGCTCGCCCTCCCGCTCGCGTCCATCGGCGCGGTCGTCGGGCTCGGCCTGACCCGGGAGTCCATGAACATCTTCTCGATGATCGGCATGGTCATGCTGCTGGGGCTCGTGGCCAAGAACTCGATCTTGCTCGTGGACTACGCCATGCAGGCCATCCGCCGCGGGGTGCCGCGCGACGAGGCCATCGTGCAGGCGGGCCGGGTCCGGCTGCGGCCGATTCTCATGACCACCACGGCGCTCATCGCGGGCATGCTGCCGCTGGCGCTCGGGCTCTCCGAGGTGGCGAAGTTCCGCCGCTCGATGGGGATCGCGGTCATCGGCGGCTTGATCTCCTCCCTCGTGCTCACCCTGCTCGTCATTCCCGCCGCCTACAGTTGGGTGGACAACCTCCGGATCTGGCTGCGCCGGGTGGCCGGCCGTCCCCCGTTGCGCGAGGTGGATCAGGACCCGTCCGTGGCGGGACGGCCCGGCCGGAGCTGACCCTCGGCGCTTGCGGCGCCGGCGCGGCTGCTATCCTGGTCGCAAGCGCATGACGACGGTGGTGAACGGCTTCACGATGGCGTACACGGACGAGGGGCGGGGGCTGCCGCTGGTCTTCGTGCACGGCTTTCCGCTCGCGCGCGGGGCGTGGGAGCGCCAGGTGGAGGCGTTCCGGTCCACGCATCGGGTGATCGCCCCCGACCTGCGCGGGCTGGGGGAGAGCGAGGCGCCCGGGGCGGCGCCGGTTGCGATGGACCGGTACGCGGCGGACGTCCGCGCGCTGCTCGCGCGGCTCGGCGCGGGGCCCGCGGTCCTCATCGGCCACTCGATGGGCGGCTACGTCGTCTTGGCCTTCGCGCGGCTCTTCCCCGAGCTCCTGCGCGGGCTGGTGCTGGTCGCCACGAAGGCGGGCCCGGACACCCCTGAGGGGGCCGCGGGGCGCCGGGCGACCGCGGACCAGGTACGCGCCATGGGGTCCCAAGTCGTCGTGGACGCGATGGCGCCCAAGATGCTCGCCGCGGGCAATCCGGACGCGCCTCTCGCCGCCCGGGTGCGCGCCATCATGGAACCCTCCAAGCCGGAGGGCGTCAGCGCGGCGCTCCTGGGCCTGGCCGACCGGCCGGACTCGAACCCCCTGCTCGCCGGCATCCGAGTTCCGACGCTGGTGGTCAGCGGGACCTCCGACGCGCTCATCCCGCACGCCGAGTCCGAGAAGCTGGCCGGAGCGATCCCCGGGGCGATCCTGCGCCTCATCCCGAACGCCGGGCACCTGGTCGCGCTCGAGCAGGCGGACGAGTTCAACGCCGCCCTGCGGGAGTGGCTCGGGCCCCCCGCTGGCGGGCCGCCACCGGGTTGCGGGCCCCCCCCTCCAATTATTTATGAGCGGAGTTAAAAACAACACCAAATTTTTTT
>CAYHEI010000199.1:2800-6032 GCA_964355385.1 uncultured bacterium
GCGCCTCTGAGGCGCGCCGGACGGTGTTGACGGGCCCCAGCTGAATTTCATTGCCGTCGTCAGTAAACAACCTCGCTGATTTGGTGTAGGCTATCTGCTCATGGAACGCGCCGTGAGCGGAATCGCCGCCCCCGGAGCGGCGGTCGCCGCCGGCCGCCGGGAAACGCTGTTGGAGCTGCTGCAGGTGGGCAGCGGGGTCGCGCTCGTCTTCTTCATGTGGTCGCACGTCGTGCTGGTGTCCAGCGTCCTGCTCGGGGGCGGCGCCATGGACGCGCTGGCGAAGTTCCTCGAGGACACCCGCCTGGCCTACCTGGGAGCCCCGTTCATCGTGCTGCTCTTCTTCCTGCACGCCATCCTGGCCGCGCGCAAGATCCCGTTCCGGCTCGACGAGCGGCTGCGGGGGATCGAGCGGACCAGGGCGTTCGGCCATCGCGACACGATCACCTGGTGGGTGCAGGTGGCGACCGGCATGACGATCCTCGTCCTGGGGGCGACCCACCTGTGGGTCATCCTGACGGACTTCCCGATCCAGGCCGCGAAGAGCGGTCTGCGAGTGTACGGGCACTACTACGTCTGGTTCTACGTGCCGCTCCTGCTGGGGGTGGAACTTCACGCGAGCGTGGGGCTGTACCGGGCGATGATCAAATGGGGCTGGGCGCCCCGCGGTCTCATGCGCCGCGCCGAGCTGTTGATGACGCTCTTCTTCCTTTCGTTGGGTTCGGTGACTCTCGCCGCGTTGTGGAAACTGGGAGCAGCCGCCGGATGACCGGTCTCGAAACGATCTCGACCGGCGCGCTGGTCATCGGCGGGGGGCTCGCGGGCGAGCGCGCGGCCATCGAGTGCGCGCGGCGCGGGGTTCCGACGACGATCCTCTCCCTGGTGCCCCCCCGGCGGTCGCACTCCTGCGCGGCGCAGGGCGGCATGCAGGCCTCGCTGGCCAACTCGGTGATGGGCGCGGGCGACGGCCCCGACGTCCACTTCGCCGACACGGTCAAGGGCGCCGACTGGGGCTGCGAGCAGGACGTCGTCCGGCGTTTCGTGGAGCGCGCTCCCCGGGCGGTCCGCCAGCTCGCGGCTTGGGGCGTGCCCTGGAACCGCGTCGTGGCCGGTAAGCGGACCCTGCCGGGCGGGGCGGTCATCGAGGAAGCGCAGGAGAAGGAAGGGCTGATCGCCGCGCGGAACTTCGGCGGCACCGCGAAGTGGCGGACCTGCTTCACCGCGGACGGGACCGGCCACACCGCGCTGTACGCCACCGACTCCCAGGTGCTGCGGCTGGGGGTCGTGGTGCACGACCGGATGGAGGTGCTCGCGCTCGTCCAGGACGGGACGCGGTGTTTCGGCGCGATCGCGCGGAGCCTGCGCGACGGGAGCCTGCGCGCGTACGCCGCCGAGGCGACGGTCATCGCGACCGGGGGGTACGGCCGGGTGTACGGCATCTCGACGAACGCCATCATCAACGAGGGCACGGGGATGTCGATCGCCCTGGAGACGGGCGTCGTGCCGCTGGGGAACATGGAGGCCGTGCAGTTCCACCCGACGGCCACGGTGCCCGTGAACATCCTGATGACCGAGGGCTGCCGCGGCGACGGCGGGTATCTCCTGGACAAGAACAAGCACCGGTTCATGGAAGATTACGAGCCCGCGAAGAAGGAGCTGGCCTCGCGCGACGTGGTGTCGCGCCGGATGACTCAGCACATCAAGGCGGGGTTCGGCGTCGATTCCGTCTACGGTCCGCACCTGTGGCTGGACATCCGGCACCTGGGCCGCAAGCACCTCGAGACCAGCCTGCGCGAGGTCACGGAGATCGCCCGGAACTTCATCGGCGTGGACCCGGTGACGCAGCTCGTCCCGGTCCGGCCCGCGCAGCACTACTCCATGGGCGGCGTGCGCACGGACATCGACGGGCGGGCGCGCGGGCTCAAGGGGCTCTACGCGGCGGGGGAGGCGGCGTGCTGGGACCTGCACGGCTTCAACCGGCTCGGCGGGAACTCGCTCGCGGAGACCGTCGTCATGGGCGAGGTGGTCGGCGAGGCGGTCGCGGGCGACCTGGGCGCGGACGCCGGGCCGGTCCCGCGGAAGCTCTTCCGCGAGGCCGCCGCGCGCGAGACCGAGCGCATCGCTTCCCTCGCGTCTGGAGCCCGGGGCAAGGAGAACGTGTACGCGATCCGCACCGCGATGGAGGAAACCCTCACGGCGAACGTGGGGATCTTCCGCAACGGCGTCGCGCTCCAGAAGGCCGTCGACGCCCTTCAGGAACTTCAGGCGCGGGCCGGGCGGATCGGGCTCCGCGGTTCCGCCCGCGGCGCGCAGCCGGAGCTGGCGACGGCGCTGCGGCTGCCGGGCATGCTCCGGCTGGCCACGTGCATCGCGTTCGGCGCGTTGCAGCGGACCGAGAGCCGGGGCAGCCATTACCGCGAGGACTTCCCGAAGCGGGACGACGCGAAGTGGCTGAGTCGGACGCTGGCGACGTGGAAGGACGGCTCGTCGCTGCCGAACCTCGCCTACGAGCCGATCACGATCACCGAGCTGCCGCCGGGCGACCGCGGGTACGGCGAGGCGAGCGCGGGGGCGAAGCCCGCGGGAGGCGCGGCCCGTGGCTGACGGCAAGGCGCGCACGCTCACCTTCCGGATCTTCCGGCACAATCCGGCCGACCCGGCGTCTCGGCCGCACCTGGACGAGTTCACGCTCGAGGAAACGTTCGGCTTGAACCTCTTCGTCGCGCTCTCCCGGCTGCGCGAGGAGCAGGATCCGACCCTGCAGTTCGACTTCGCCTGCCGCGCGGCGGTGTGCGGATCGTGCGCCATGCTGATCAACGGCAAGCCGTCGCTGGGCTGCCAGACCCTGACCCGCGACCTGCCCGCGACCATCACGCTCATGCCGTTGCCGGGGTTCAAGCTCATCGGCGACCTCTCGGTGGACACCGGGACGTGGTTCCGCGCGCTCAACCGGCGGGTGGAGGCGTGGATCCACGTGCAGGAGGAGCGCGACCCGAACCTGCCCGAGGAGCGGATGGACGACGCGACCGCGCTGCGCATCTACGAGTCGGAGCGGTGCATCGAGTGCGGCTGCTGCCTGGCGGGATGCGCGACGGTGGGCATGAACGAGAACTTCGTGGGGCCGGCGGGCATGAACCGGGTCGCGCGGGTAATTCTAGAAAAGCGCGACCACCGCGGCGCGGGGGCGTATTTACAAATAGTAGCGCACCCCGCCCGCAGCATAGGCGGCCAGGGG
>CAYHEI010000200.1:0-959 GCA_964355385.1 uncultured bacterium
ACCATACGAGCAGCATGGCCCCCCCCTCCGATGCCTCTACGCTGGCTGCCGCGCTCCGGCAGCGTCCCGAGTGGCGGGAGCGCGTGGTGCACTTGGAATCTCTCCCGCCGTACTCCGCCCGCTACGAGGATCTCCCCCTGGCCCCCCCGCTGGCGCGGGCGCTCGCGGCGCACGGCATCCTCCGTCTCTACGCCCATCAGGCCCGGGCGCTCCGGGCCGTCCGCGCGGGGGAGCATACCGCGGTCGCCACGCCCACCGCGTCGGGTAAGAGCCTCATCTATCTCCTTGCGCTGTGGGAACGCAAGCTGGCGGGCGAGGACGCGACGGCGCTCTATCTCTCCCCCCTCAAGGCGCTCGCGCAGGACCAGCGGCGGGCGGCCGAGGAGCTGGGCGCGCCGCTCCCTCCGGCGCAGCGGCTGACCGCCGCCCTGTACGACGGGGACACGCCGTCCGCCGCGCGCGCGAAGATCCGCGCGGCGCCGCCCGACCTCGTCCTCTCGAACCCCGACATGGTCCACCGCTCGCTGCTGGCGTCGCACGCGTCCTGGGCGGCGTTCCTGTCGCGGCTGCGCTACGTCGTGCTCGACGAGGCGCACGCCTACCGCGGCGTCTTCGGATCGCACGTGTCGGGGATCCTGCGCCGGCTCGCGCGCGTGTGCGCGGGGTACGGTTCCGCCCCCAAGTTCATCGCCGCGTCCGCGACCCTGGCGAACCCGGAGGAATTCCTCGCGCGTCTCACGGGAGAGCGGTTCACCGTCATCACGGAGAGCGGGGCGCCGACCCCGCAGCGCTGGTTCGCGCTCGTCAAGCCGGCCGCCAACGCCTACACCGAGAGCTGCGAGCTGCTGGAGGTCATGCTCCGGGGCGGTCTCAAGACGATCGTGTTCACCAAGGCGCGCAAGATCACGGAGCTGCTCTCCATGTGGCTCGGCGAGCGGGCCCCGGATCTCGCGCCGCGG
>CAYHEI010000200.1:969-6001 GCA_964355385.1 uncultured bacterium
GGACGAATTCGCCGGGCCGAAGGCCGGGGAGCCCGCGCTCGAGCGCGCCCTGGCGGAGGACCGGCTGGACGGCGTCATTGCGACCTCGGCGCTCGAGCTGGGCGTGGACATCGGGGGCCTCGACGGCTGCATCCTCGTGGGTTTTCCCGGAACGCAGCTCTCCACCTGGCAGCGGGCCGGCCGGGTCGGCCGCGGCGCGCGCCCGGCGCTGATCGCGCTGGTCGGCATGGAGGACGCCCTGGACCTCTACTACGTGTCCCATCCGCGGGAGTTCTTCAGCCGGCCGCCCGAGCGGCTGCTGCTCGACGAGGCCAACCCGGCCGTGCTCAAGGCGCACCTGGTCTGCGCGGCGGCGGAGCGCCCGTTGGAGGCCGCCGATGGGGAGCGGTTCGGCCCCACGTTCCCGGCGTTGGCGCGGGAGCTCGCGGCCGAGGGCCGCCTGCTGGAGGGCGCGTCCGACGGACGCTGGTACTCGCCGCTCAAGCAGCCGCAGCGGCACGTCAACATCCGTTCGGCGGGGGAGAGCTTCACGATCGAGGCGGAGAACGGCGGGGTCATCGGGACCGTGGACGGCTTCCGGGTCTTCAAGGAGTGCCACCCGAACGCCATCTACCTGCACGCGGGCGCGACGTACGAGGTCGTGCGGCTCGAGATCGACGCGCGGCGGGTCCGCGTGCGCGAGGCCGTCGTGGACCACTACACGCAGCCGGTGACGACCGAGGACACGTCGATCCTGGCCGTGCGCGGGGAGCGACCGCTCGGGGCGGGAACGCTGGGCTGGGGCGAGGTCCGGGTCACGAGCCGCGTCGTCGCGTACGAGCGCAAGCTCGTGCGTGGCGGGGTGCTGTTGAGCGAGCACGCGCTGTCGCTGCCGCCCCAGGTGTTCGAGACGCAGGCGGTCTGGCTCCGCGTGCCCGACGCCGTCCAGGCGGCGGTGCGGGCCGCGGACGGTGAGCTCATGGGCTCGCTGCACGCGCTCGAGCACGCGGCGATCGCGCTCTTCCCGCTGCTCGCGCTGTGCGACCGCTGGGACCTCGGCGGCATCTCGACGCCCCACCATCCCGACACGGGCACGGCGAGCATCTTCATCTATGACGGCGTGCCGGGCGGGGTCGGGCTGGCCCGGTTCGGCTTCGGGGTCTACGAGGAGTGGCTCGGCAAGGTCGCGGCCCACCTGGCGTCGTGTCCGTGCGAGCTGGGCTGCCCGATGTGCGTGCACAGCCCCAAGTGCGGAAGCCGCAACGCCCCGCTCGACAAGGCCGGGGCGCTCGTGCTGGCCCGGGCCGTGCTCGAGACGGCCGGACGGCCCGGAGCGGACCGTCGCAGCGCCCCAGCAACGGACGCGCACCGCGCGCTCGGCTTGGCGGGCGAGCTCCCGCTCGCCACGCGCGGTGCGCGCGACGACCCCGGCTACGCCGGGGTCGTCGGCAGTGGCGACGCCCCCAAGCCGGATGGCCATATTATCGTCTTTGATTTGGAAACGCAGAAGCTCGCGGACGAGGTGGGCGGTTGGGACCGGAAGCGCGACATGCGGATGTCCATCGGCGTGGTGCACGACGTGGAGACCGGCGAGTTCCGCGACTACACGGAAGCCGAGGCGCCCGCCCTGCTCGCGGACCTCGCCCGCGCGCGCCTGGTGGTCGGTTTCAACATCAAGTCGTTCGACTATGAGGTGCTGTCGGCGTACGCTCCCCGGGAAACGCTCGACGCGCTCCCCACGCTCGATCTGTTGGAGAAGATCTACGCCACGCTCAAACGGCGGGTGCGGCTGGACGACCTCGCCGCGGCGACGCTCGGCAAGGCGAAGGAGGCCGACGGCGTGGAGGCGGTGCGATGGTTCCGCGAGCGCGATTTCGCGCGCCTGATCGCGTACTGCCGGCACGACGTGCTGATCACCCGGGAGCTCTACGAATTCGGCCTTGTGCACGGCCATCTGCTCTTTCCGAGCGTGCAGGGGACGATGCGGGTGCCCGTGTCGTGGGGCGCCGGGCCGATACAATGAAGACCATGCCCCGGTCAGGCCTTCCGCGCGCCCTCCTCCTGGCCCTGCTGGCGGCAACGCCCGCGGCGGCCCGGTACCAAGTGGCCGCGGGGTACCCGCGGTCGTTCTCGGTGACGACCACGGGTCAGGTGGGCGCCGTCGCGCTGGACGCCGCGGGCAACGCCTTCGTGTCCGGCTGGCAGCAGCGCGACCACGCGGGCTCCAGCCGGCTGCACCTGATCCGGAAGGTCGGCCCCGGCGGGGAGCTGCTGTGGAGCGTGACGTTCACCGCGGGACCCAGCGCGAACGCGGAGGCGTCCGCGCTGGCCGTGGACCCCTCCGGCGACATCATCGTGGCGGGCCGTGCCGAGCCCGGAGCCACCGGCAAGGACTGGCTCGTGCAGAAGCTTTCGTCCGCCGGCGAGTTGATCTGGGCGACCACGTATGACGACCCGGCGGGGCGGGACGACTTCGCCGAGGCCGTGGCGGCGGACGGCGACCCCGCGCAGACGGCGCTCTTCACCGCGCCCCTCGGGCTGGCGGTTCTCGGGACAGGCAGCTTGTACATCGCCGACCGGGACAACGCCCGCGTGCGCGTCCGGGACCGCAAGGCCGGGTCGATCGCCACCGCCGTGGGCACCGGAAGTACGGGGTTCAACGGGGACGCCATCCCGGCGGTGTCGGCGCGCGTGAGCGCGCCCGAAGGGGTCGCGACGGACGCGGCCGGCAACCTGTACGTCGCCGACACCATGAATCACCGGATCCGCATGATGGACGCGGCGAGCGGGATGATCTCGACGGTCGCGGGAACCGGGGTGGCGGGGTACAACGGGGACGGGATCGCCGCCACCGCGGCGCAGCTCAACGCGCCGCGCCGGATCGCCGTGAACGCCGCGGGCGACCTCTTCATTTCGGACACGGCGAACCACCGCGTCCGGAAAGTCGACGCGACCACGGGGATCATCACGACGCTCGCGGGCACGGGCACCGCGGGCGCGAACGAGGAGCGGCTAGGGGCGCTCCTGGCGCAGCTCAGCGGACCGGTTGCGGTCACGGTCGATCCGGCCGGCTCCGCGGTGTGGGTGACCGAGCAGGACGGCGCCCGGATTCGGCGAGTGGACACCGCGAGCGGCCTGCTCAACGCCGTCGCGGGGACGGGTGTCGCGGGCTTCAACGGTGACGCGATCGCCGCCGCGCGGGCGGAACTCGACACGCCTTGGCACACCGCGCTTGATGCGGCAGGCAATCTCTTTGTCGCGGACGAGGGCAATCACCGCGTGCGGCGCGTGGACGCCCTCACCGGGCTCATCTCTACCGTCGCGGGGACGGGCCTGCCGGGGTACAACGGCGATGGCATCGCCGCCACCGACGCCGCCCTGAGGTTTCCCACCGGTGTCGCGCTCGACGCGGCAGGCAATCTCTTCATCGCCGACTACGGCAACAACCGCGTCCGTCGCGTCGACGCGGTGACGCGGACGATCTCCACCCTGGCCGGGACCGGGGTCTTGGGTTTCTCGGGTGACGGATTCTCGGCGACGGCTGCCAGGCTGAGCGGGCCGATCGCGGTCGCGGTGGACGCGGGCGGATCGGTCTTCGTCGCCGATCTCATCAACCAGCGCGTTCGCGGGATCGATCCAGCGGCGCGGACGATCACGACCGTGGCGGGCACGGGGTTCGCGGGATGGAGCGGCGACGGCGGCCCGGGGACGGCGGCGAAGGTGAACGATCCCTACGGCCTCGCCGTGGACACGGCGCGGAACCTGTACATCGCGGACCTGCTCAACCAGCGGGTGCGGAGGTGGGATCGCGCGACCGGGAACATCTCGACCGTGGCGGGCACGGGCCTGGTCCCCTACAACGGGGACGGGATCGCGGCGACGGCCGCCAACCTGACGTTCCCCGCGGGCGTCGCGTTGGACGCGGCCGGGAACCTGTACGTCGCGGATTACGGCAACGCCCGCGTGCGCCGGGTGGACGCCGGCACCGGGCTCATCAGCACGATCGCGGGGACCGGCGCTGCGGGATACAACGGCGACACGATCGCCGCGACCGCCGCGCAGCTCGATACGCCCGGGGGCCTCGCGCTGGACGGCTCCGCCTCCCTGTTCATCGCCGACACCGGCAGCCATCGCGTCCGGCACGTGGATGCCGAGACGGGCCGCATCGCGACGGTGGCGGGGACGGGGGTGGCGGGCTTCAACGGGGACGGCCTCGCCGCGACGTTCGCCCAGCTCGACGCGCCGGACGGCCTGGCGCTGAACGCCGGCGGCAATCTCCTGATCGCGGACCGCGGCGGGAACCGCCTCCGCCGCATCACGGCGGGAACGGGCATCCTCGACACGCGGGCGGGCACGGGGACGGCCGGCTACGCGGGCGACGGGAACCCCGCCGCGCTCGCCCGGTTCTCGGCGCCGACCGACGTCGCCGTGGACAGCGCCGGCGCGATCTTCATCGCGGACCGCGACAACCACGTGGTGCGCCGGATCGATCCGACGACGGGACTGATGGAGACCGTGCAGGGCGTGCTGGGATACCGGGGCGTGGGCGGGAACATCTACGTCGCGGGCTACGAGCAGCGGGGGGACCTGGGCCAGGGGAACAACTGGCGCGTGGCCAAGTACGACGCGTTCGGGACGCTGCTGTGGAGCGAGTCCTACGACAGCCCCGCCCGCGGGGACGACCGCGCGCTGGCCGCCGCCGTGGACGCGGGCGGGAGCCTCTACGTCGCGGGCCTGGAGACGCGCGGCGATCTCGCGCAGGGGCCCAACGCGCTCCTGCGCAAGTACGCGCCCGACGGCACGGTGCTGTGGAGCCGGTCGTACGACGGCGGGGTGGGCGTCGACGAGCGGTACGTGGCCGTGGCGGTGGACCGGCTGGACGACAGCGTCGTCGCGGCCGGCTGGGAAGTCCGCGGCGATCTCGGCCAGGCCGAGAACTGGCTGCTCCGCAAGTACGACCGGGATGGGAACCTGCTCTGGAGCCGCACGTACAATGACGACGCGGCGAACGGCGCGGACTACGTGTTACTCGACGCCTCCGCCAGTGCCATTC
>CAYHEI010000201.1:0-5985 GCA_964355385.1 uncultured bacterium
CCCTCGCCTCGCTGCCGCGCGCCCGGGGCGCGCCCCCCCCCCCCCCCCCCGGCCACCGCCGGGGGGGGGGGGGGGGGCCTCGGCCGTGCTGCCGCAGTCGGGCCGGATTCCATTGATCGAAATAGATGAGCTCACCTCCGGCCATCCCGGTGGGCCGGACGTGCTGCACGGGATCTCCCTGCGCATCGCCCGGGGGGAGTCCGTCGCGCTGCTCGGCCAGAACGGTTCGGGCAAGACCTCCCTGGCCAAGCACGTGGTCGGCCTGATGCGCGCGCGCGCGGGCGGCATACGCGTGGGAGGGCGGCCGGTGGCGTCGTACGGAATGGCCGAGCTCTCGCGGGAGGTCGGGTACGTCTTCCAGAACCCGGACCACCAGATCTTCTCCGAGACCGTCGCGGACGAGGTGGCGTTCGGGCTGCGCAATCTCGGGCTGGCGCAAGCGGAGATCGGGGCGCGGGTCGGCGAGGCGCTCGCGGCGGTCGAGCTCGCCGGCCGCGAGGCCGAGGACCCGTTCGCCCTGGCGAAGGGGGAGCGGGAGCGCCTCGCGGTCGCCTCCCTGCTCGCGTACCGGCCGGCGGCGATCTTCTTCGACGAACCCACCACCGGCCTGGATGCGCGGGAGGCCGCGCGCATGATGGCGTTCATCCGGGGGCTCAACGCGGGAGGGCTCACCGTGATCCTCATCACGCACGCGATGTGGGCGGCGGCGGAGTTCGCGGCGCGGACCGTGGTCATGGGCGGGGGCCGGATCGTGCTGGACGGGCCCTCGCGCGAGGTCTTCGCCCGGCGCGACGCGCTCGCGGATCTCGCGCTCGCGCCGCCGCCCGCGGCGGACCTCGCCGGGCGGCTGGGGCTGGACGCGCTGACGCTCGCGGAGTTGCTCGCCGCGCTCGGGGTCGCCGTCTGATGCGGGTCATGCCCTACCGGCCCGGCCCCTCGGCGCTGCACGCGCTCGATCCGCGCGTGAAGCTGGCCGCGGCGGCGATCGGCTTCGCCGCCGTGCTGCTCTTCTCGGACCCGGTGTTCCTCGCGTGGCCCCTGGCGGGCCTCTTCGTCCTCGCGGCCCTCGGCCGCGTGCTGCGGCCCTTCCTCGTCGCGACGGCCGTGTGCGCCGTGGTGTCCGTGTTCTCGTTCGCCGCCTGGACGGGCCTGCTCGCGCTGCGCGGGCAGAGCGGGCCGGAGGCGTGGGTCTACGGCCTCGGCATCGCCGTGCGCCTCTTGGACATGGTGCTCCTCGGCGTGCTGCTGCTCTTCACCACCCGGACCGAGGAGCTGCTGGCGGCGCTCTTGCGTCTCGGCCTGCCGTTTCCCGCGGTCTTCGCCCTGGGGCTCACGTTCCGCCTGGTGCCGGGTCTCCTGGCGGCCGCGGTGAACGTCGTCGAGGCCCAGCGGCTCCGCGGTCTGCGCTTCGACGAGGGCGGGCTCGTGACGCGGGCGCGGCGCTACGTCCCGCTGCTCGTGCCCATCCTCGCGGGCGCGCTGCGCTCCGCGCACCGCATGGCGTGGGCGCTCGAGGCGAAGGGCTTCGGCAGCGGCGGGCGCCGGACGTCGTTCGTCGTGCTGGCGATGAAGCCGGCCGACTGGGGCGCGCTGGCGCTGGTGTGCGCGGGCGGCGCGTGGGCCGCGTGGGCGCGCGCGCGCGGGCTCGGCGTTCTCGCGTTTCGCGGCCTATGACGTACACCGTATATAATTGTTGTTCGTCGTGACGCCGATGCTTCGCACCCTTCCTGCCGCCTGGCTGTCGCTCGCGCTGTTCGCGCGGGCGGCGTGCGCCGTGCCGCCGACGCCCTCTCTCCGCGTCGTGCCGGCGACGGTTCTGGAGCACGAACCGTTCACGGTCATCTTGCGCCTCGATAATGCCGGCACAGTCGAGTTCGAGGTTGTGGATCTCTCGCTCGTGTCCGTGTCCGAAGGGCACGCCCGGGCCGACATCGAATCCGCGCCGGCCGTGCCGTCCCGGCTCACGATCCCCCCCGCCGCCACGAGGGAGTTCACGTGGAAAATGCGCGCCGCCGCGGCCGGACCGTTGACCTTCACGGCCGAAGCGCGCGGGCCGCTCGCCGCCGCGCCGATGACGGCCTCGGCCGCCGGGAGCATCCTGCCCAAGACGGACGGCGTCACGATCTATCCCGTCCCCGCCGCGGGCGATTCGCTGCGGGTGGCGATGTACTTGCCCTTGGGCGCCGACCGGGTCACGGTGGAGGCGTACAACGGCTCCTTCGAGCGCGTGTTCCGAGAAGTCTGGACCTCGCTCCCGCCAGGCCGGCCCGAGGTCGCGGTCAACGGGCTGCAGAGCTGGGCGCCGGGGATGTACCTCGTGCGCGTCCGGGCCGATCTGGGGAATGGGGAGACGATCACCTTTCCGCTCGCGAAGGCGGTCGTCGAGCGATGAGGACGCTGTTGGTGTTCTGTGCGCTGGCCGCCGTGCCGCTTCCGGTCGGAGCGGAGCGGTACGGGGCGGCGGGCGTGAACGGCGCGTTCCTGACGCGCGCCGCCTCGCCGCGCGCGTCGGGCCTGGCGGGGGCGTTCACGGCGGTGGCCGACGACGCTTCGGCTGTCGTGGCGAATCCAGGCGGGCTGGGGCAGATCCGGTCCTTCGAGGCCGTGGCGATGCGCGACGCGATGGTCGGAGCGGGGAGGTTCCGAGACGATCTCGGCGTCACGTTCGTGGCGGCCGCGCTCCCGCTCGGCCCGGGCGTCGGCGGGGTCGCAGTGACGGCCATGGACTGGGGGACGTACGAGCGGCGCGATGCGTGGGGCGCGGCGGTGGGGCCGGTCGCGGCGACCGACGTCGCCGTCGCGGCGTCGTGGGCGGCCGTGAACCCCGGCTGGTTCGGCCGGGCCGGCTGGAGCGGGATCGCGGTGGAGACCGTCCGCGAGGCGTCGGGCCGGTTCCTGCTCGGCTTCAGCGGCGGCAGCGTCATTCCGATCGCGTCGGCGGGGCGGGTCGGCTGGGCGTTGGAACACGTCGGTCTCGCGGCCGACGGTTCCGCGCTCCCCGCGTTGTTCAAGCTTGGGGCGTCGCTCGCGGAGGCGCGGGCGCCGTTCCCGCTCCGGCTCTCCCTCGACGTCGCGTACCCGTTCGTGCAGGGGCGGTTCTGGATCGGGGCGGGCGCCGAGGCGTCCCCGTTCACCACCGTCCGCGTGCGACTCGGCTACCGGTGGCGCGCGGGCGGCGACGGGCTGACCGGTCCGACGGGCGTCGCGGCGGGCGCGGGCGTGCGCCTCGGGAGCTACGGATTGGATTGGGCCTGGCAGCCGTTCGGGGACCTCGTGACGGCCCATCGGATCGCGGTGACGTACGCCTTCTTGCCGGCGCCCAAGACGGTGCGGCGGGAAACCGTGCCGGACCTCGGGGTCGAACGGGCGCCCGCGGCCCCGCCTCCGGCCGGCCCCGCGTCGGCGGACGAGCCCGCCTCGCGTCCCGACGCGGGGTCGGCCCTGAGTGACGACGAAGCGCCCTTGGCGCCGATGGAGTCGGCGGGCGCGCCCTCCGCGACGCCGCTCGCGCCCGCCGGCGAGACGCCGCCCGACGCGGGCGCCATCGGCGTTCCGCACGTGCCCGGAGGCCGGTGATGGCCGTCCCGCCCCCGGTGCCCGGCGGGCCGCCCGCCGAGCGGAAGCTCGTCGCGTCGCGCTCGCGCCGCGGCGCACGCCTCGAACGGGAAAACCGCCGCTGGGGGATGGTCGGCGGAATCCTGCTCGCCGTCGTGGCGCTCGTGATCATCAAGGTGGGACGGGAGACGAAGATCGAAGGCGAGGTCCGCGCCAACAAGTTCACGCTCGTCGACTCGTCCGGCCATCCGCGGGCCGAGCTGATGCTCGTCGGCGACGCGGCGCCGCGCCTGGCGTTCTTCGACCGCGAGCAGCGGCTGCGCGTCGCGGTGGGGGTCACGGAGAAGAACCTCCCGGTCTTCTCGCTGGCCGGCACCGACGAGAAGGACCGGCTGCGCGCCTCGCTCGCGAACGACGGGACGGCGTCCTTCGTGATCGTCGATCCGCGGGGCCGCACGCGCGCCTGGCTCGGCGCCGAGCCGGAGGGGCTGGCGGGGCTCACGCTGTACGGGCTCGACGGGAAGCCCGTTGTGGCGCTGACCGGCGCGCGGACCGGTCAGGCGGGGCTGAGCTTCCTGGATCGCGGCGCCGTCGAGCGCGTCGGCCTGGGCATGAAGGACGGCATCGGGCTGCTCAAGCTCGCGGGGGGGGCCGACAGCTCCCTGCAGCTCGCGGGCGGGGGCCCGGGCGCGCCCAGCCTGAGCCTCGTGGATAAGGAGCGCGGCGTGCGGGCCGATCTGATGATCCTGAGCGAGGGCTCCTTCGCCTTGACGTTGCGCGACAAGAAGGGCAATGTCGCCCGCGCCGGTACGACGCGCTGGCTGCTGGGCCGCGACCAGACCATCACCTGGTCGGCGCCCTAACCCGGGTTTGATTCCCCTCGGGACTTCCTCTATCATGCCTCCATGGAAGGGGGCCACGACCGCTTCCTGACAGCATTTTCCGCGCCCGGCGCCGCGCGCGGCATTCTTTCATGACCTTCGCCACCATCACGTTCGGCTGCAAGGTCAACCAGTACGAGACCCAGGCCATGCGCGAGCTGCTGGGCCAGTTCTTCCAGGAGGCCGCGCCCCGGGAGCCCGCCGACCTCGTCCTCGTCAACACGTGCTCGGTCACCGCCGAGGCGGACCGGCAGGCGCGGCAGGCGCTGCGGCGCGCCCGGCGCGCGCACCCGGGCGCGACCGTCGTCGCGGCGGGATGCTACGCGCGGCGGCCCGGGGTCGACCTCGTCGCGGACGGCCTTGCCGACCGCGTCGTCGCCGGGCCGACGGCGGAAGCGCTGCTTGATGCGTTCGGACTGAGTGGAGGCTCCGCGGCGCGCTTCTCCATCTCGCGCTTCCAAGGCCACGCCCGCGCGTTCGTCAAGGTCCAGGACGGCTGCGACCGGCGGTGTTCGTTCTGCGTCATACCATCGATTAGAGGTTCCAACACTTCAAGAGCGCTGCCGGAAATCCGCGAGGAGGTCCGCGGTCTGCTGGACGGCGGTATCCCCGAGATCGTGCTGTGCGGCGTGCGCCTCAACGCGTACCGCGACCCTTCGACAAGCTCAGGGCTCGCGGCGCTCGTGCGGGCGCTCGTCGGGCTGCCGGACCTGCGCCGCCTCCGGCTGAGCTCGGTGTATCCCGGCCGGTTGGACCCGGAGCTCGTGGAGCTGCTCGCGGCGCATCCCGCCGTCTGCAAGCATCTGCACCTGCCCTTTCAAAGCGGGAGCGACGCGGTGCTGCGGGCCATGCGGCGCGGCTACGCCGCCGCCGACGTGATCGTGCTCGCCGACGAGCTGCGGCGCCGGTGCCCCGACTTCGGGCTCACGGCCGACGTGCTCGTGGGGTTCCCCGGCGAGACCGACGCGGACGCGGACGCGACCGCGCGGATCGCGGACGCCGGCGGCTTCCACAAGCTGCACCTCTTCCCCTTCTCCGCGCGGCCGGGCACGCCCGCGGCGTCGTTGGAGCCGGTTCCCGCCGCCGTCGTCGCGGCGCGGATCGCCCGGCTCGCGGCGCTGGGCGACCGGCTGCGCGACGAGGCGCAGGAGCGGCTGGTCGGGCGCGAGGCCGAGGTGGTCGTCGAGGGCCGGCCCCGCGCCGGACTGTTCCGGGGCCTGACGGGCACCTACCACCATGTCCGGTTCGCGGACGCGGCGTTCGCGGGGAGCGTCGCACGCGTGCGCGTGAGCGGTCGCGCGGCCGGGGAGCTGGCCGGGGAGGTGGTGCATGGCTGAGTGCCTCTTCTGCAAGATTTCGACGAAGCAGATCGCCGCGAAGATCCTCTACGAGGACCACACCGTCATGGCGTTCGACGACATCGCGCCGCAGGCGCCCGTGCACGTGCTCGTCATCCCCCGCAAGCACGTCGCCTCCCTTGCGGAACTCGGCGAGAACGACGGCCAGCTGCTCGGCCACCTGACCGGCGTCGTGAACCGGCTGGCCCGGG
>CAYHEI010000202.1:0-5958 GCA_964355385.1 uncultured bacterium
GGCGGGGAAGAGGCCCGTGGCCCGCAGGGGGCCGTCGATCCCCTCGCCTTCCCGCATTCTGCTCCTCGCCTTCAGCAGCGCGCCCTCGATAATCTTGTTCCCCGCGATCCGCGCCACGATCTCCATGGATTCCAGGATCTGCACGCCGCTCTTCATCAGCGTGCCCAGCGTCCGCGAAAACATCGCCACCGAATATTTCAGAAGGAGCGGGCCGAGGAGGGGCATCTTCAGCATGAGCTGATCCAGCGTCCGCGACCCGGCCTCGGTCCGCCGCATCACGACGATGGTGCCGACGAACGCCCCGACCGCTCCGATGATGACGTAAAACTTGTGCTGAAGAAAATCGCTGATCTCCAGGAGAATCCGGGTCGGCAGCGGCAGCTCCTTCCCGAACGACGCGAACACCTCCTTGAACGAGGGGATCACCTTCACCATCAGGAAGAACACGACGCCCATGGCGACCGTCGCGATGGCGATGGGGTACATCATGGCCGACGAGATCTCCTGTTTGAGCTTCTCGGCCTTCTCCAGGGGCGTGGAGAGCCGGTCCAGAATGTCCGAGAGGCTGCCCCCCTGTTCGCCCGCGCGGATCATGTTCACGTAGAGGGGCGCGAACGCCTGCGGGTGCTTCGCGAGCGCCTCCGACATCGTGACGCCGCTGCTGATCTCGTCGCGGATCTGCGTCAGGATGGCCTTGAAGCCCTTCTGCTGCGTCCCGTCCGCGAGGATGGACAGCGCGTTGACGAGCGGGAGCGCCGCGGCCTGCATCGTGGCGAGCTGGCGGCTGAAATAGACGATCTCCTTGGTCTTGACCTTGGGGCCGCGGCGGGCGCGCCCGACCTTCGCAAGCTCCATGATGGTGTACTTCTTTCCGCGCAACTGCGCCCGCGCGGCATCCTCGTTCTCCGCGTCCACCTGACCCTCGAGCACCCGCCCTTCCGCATTGCGCGCCTTGTACTTGAACGCCGCCATGGCTAGACTCCTCCGATCTTCAGCAGGCGGTCCAGGTCCTTCACCTGGGCCGTCCGCGAGAGGATCTCCTGTTTCGTGACCACCCGTTTCCGGTACAACTCGACCAGCGCCGCGTTCATCGTCTGCATCCCCTCCCGGCCGCCCATCTGGATCGCCGAGTAGATCTGCATGGTCTTCCCGTCCCGGATCATGTACCGGATCGCGGGCGTCACCACCATGACCTCGACCGCCATCACCCGCCCGGGCCCCGGCGTCTTCGGCAGCAGCTGCTGCGCGAGCACGGCCTGGAGGACGAACGAGAGCTGGACCTTCACCTGGGCTTGCTGGTAATGCGGGTACACGTCGATGATGCGGTTCACGGTCTCCACCGCGTCGCCCGTGTGCAGCGTTCCGAACACCAGGCGGCCGGTCTCCGCGAGCGTGAGCGTCGCTTCGATCGTCTCGAGGTTGCGCAGCTCGCCCACCAGGACGACGTCGGTCCCCTGCCGCAGCGCGCTCTGCAGAGAGCGCGCGAACGACTTGGTGTCCATCATGACCTCGCGCTGATCCACGATCGACGACTTGTGCTTGTGGACGAACTCGATCGGATCCTCGATCGTCACGATGTGGGTCTTGCGGTTCGTGTTGATGTAGTCGATCATCGCGGCCAGCGTCGTCGACTTGCCCGATCCCGTCACTCCCGTCACGAGCACGAGCCCGCGCGGGATCTTCACGATCTCCTTGACGACGGGCGGAAGCTGGAGGTCGTCGAACGACCGGACCTCCGAGGGGATGTTGCGCATGACGGACGCGACCGTACCGCGCTGCATGAACACGTTCATACGCACCCGACCGAGCCCCGCTAGGCCGAAGGAGAGATCGAGCTCGTGGTCCCGCTCGAATTTCTCCTTCTGCTCGTCGTTCAGCAGGCTGTAGGCCAGGCGCTGCGTCTGGGACGGCGAGAGCCGCTCCAGCTCGAGCTGCCGGATGTCGCCGTCGATGCGCAGCGCGGGCGGCGCGCCCGCGGTCAGGTGCAGGTCGGACGCGCCCTGCTCGAACATCTGGGTCAGCAGGCCCTCGATGGTCAGCGGCGGCATCTCACACCCCCCGGATGAGCTTCTCGAGCTCGCCTGGATCGGCGGAACTCGCGAAGGCCGCGTCGCGGGTGATCTTCCGCTCCTTGAAGAGCCGGTGGAGCGCCCCGTTCATCGTCTGCATACCGGATTCCGAGCCGGTCTGCATGAACCCGTACAACTGCTCGACCTTCTCCTCGAGGATCAGATTGCGGATCGCGGCGGTCAGCATCAGCACCTCCGCCGCGAGCGCGAGGCCCATGCCGTCCGCGGTCGGAATGAGCTGCTGGCAGATCACGGCTTGCAGCGTCGTCGCAAGCTGCGACCGGATCTGCCCCTGCTGGTGCGCGGGGAAGACGTCGATCATGCGGTTGATCGCCTGGACCGCGTCGGTCGTGTGCAGCGTCCCGAACGTGAGGTGCCCGGTCTCGGCGATCGTCAGCGCCAGCGCGATCGTCTCGAGGCTGCGCATCTCCCCCACGAGGACCACGTCCGGATCCTCGCGCAAGGCGTACTGGAGCGCGTTGGCGAACGACTTGGTGTCCGGCCCGACCTCGCGCTGGTTCACGATGGACTTCTTGTTGTGGTGCAGGAACTCGATCGGATCCTCCACGGTGAGGATGTGCAGGGGATCGTTGGTGTTGAGGTAGTCGATCATCGCGGCCAGCGTCGTGGACTTGCCCGAGCCCGTCGAGCCGCAGACCAGCACCAGCCCCTTGGGCATGTTGACGATGTCGTTGACGATCTTGGGAAGCTGGAGCTCCTCGAACGTGGGCACCTGCTCGGGGATCATCCGGAGCGCCGCGGCCGCGGAGCCCCGCTGGCGGAAGACGTTGGCGCGCAGCCGCGCCTTGCCCGCCAGGCCGAACGACAGGTCCATCTCCCATTCCCGTTCGAACTTCTCCTTCATCTCGTCCGTCAGGAAGCTGTAGATCAACTTCTGGCACGCCTCCGGGGACAACCGCTCGGACTCGTGCGGCACGAGCATCCCCTTAATGCGCATGACGGGGGGGACGCCGGTCGTCAGGAACAGGTCGGTCGCCTGACGGTCGTACATTTCGTTAAGCACGGTTTCGAGCGTGACTGGCACTGGATCCCTTCGCCTATGACTCTATCGGATGCCCCCAGGGTCCGCAAGGGGTTGCTTGACAACGGTTTTAGCAGGGGGGACGACCAGGCCTATTCCTCCCGCAACGCCCGGCGCAGGGCCTGGCGCATCGCCGGGACGGGCGCGCGGCGCCGGGGCCAGCGCGTGAACGCGTGCGCGCCCTGATGCACGAGCATGCCCGCGCGGTTGAGCGCGGGGCGGCCCGCCCGCCGCGCCGCGCGCAGCAGCGCGGTCACGGGCGGATGGTAGACGAGGTCGACGACGCGCAGCGGCGCCCGCATGGCGCTCGCCGGAACCGGCGAGGACTCCCCCCGCATGCCCAACGAGGTCGCGTTGACGAGCAACGTCGCGCCGCGCAAGAGATCGGCCCAGTCCGCGTCAGTCCCCGGTGCTTGCACTCGGGCTCTGCGTCCTCCGCCCAGCGCGCGGACGAGCGCCGCGCCCCGCGCCCGCGTCCGGTTGACGACGACGAGCTCTCGGGCTCCTGCGTCCAGCAGCGCGAACGCCACCGCCCTCGCCGCCCCGCCCGCGCCGAGCATCACCACCCTCGCTCCGCGCGCCCGGAATCCCCACGCGTCGCGGAGCGAGCGCAGGAAGCCCTCGCCGTCCGTGCTGTCGCCGAGCCAGCCCCCCGGCGCGAACGTGATGGTGTTGACCGAGCGGCAGCGCCGCGCCGCGGACGTCAGGCGGGACACCAGCGCGGCCCCGCGCGCCTTGTGCGGAATGGTGAGGTTGACGCCCCGGAAGCCCAGCGCCGCGGCGGCGCGCAGCGCGGCCCCAAGTCGCGCGGGCGGGACGCGGAATTTCATGTAGACTCCCGCGATCCCCACGGCACGGAAGGCGGCGTTGTGCATCGCGGGCGAGAGGCTGTGCGCGACGGGGTCCCCGAACACCCCCACCAGGACGGGCGACGGCTCGCCCCGGGTCATCGCAGGACCGCCACGGTCGACTGGCGCCCGGCAGCCGAGCCGTCCCGACGGGCCGAATGGAACCAGTCCGCCGCGCAGTGTGTGCAGTACGGGCACACCGCGATGCGGTCGCCCGGGACGCCGGACGCCAGCAACTGCCGGCGAGTGGCCTCCCGCAGATCGGCCCACCAGCGGCCCGCTCGGCCCGGCCGGAAGAGGCTCGCGCCGTCGGGCAGGCCGGCGACGAACGCGTCGCGCACGTCCGGCCCGACCTCGTAGCAGCCCGGTGCGATCGCGGGTCCCACGGCGGCACAACAGTCCTCCGGCCGCGTGCCGTACCGCGCGGTCAAGGCGCGGACGGTCTTCCCCACCGCGCCGAGCGCCGTGCCGCGCCAGCCGGCGTGCACGACGCCGAGGGCCGGAGTCCGGGCGTCGCAGATCAGAGTTGGCACGCAGTCGGCGGTGAACACGGCGAGCGGAACGCCCCGCCGGTCGGTGATCAGCGCGTCGGCCTCCGGCGGCGCCCCCCCGGCCCCATCCGCCTCCACCGGCAGGACGGTGTCGCCGTGCACCTGCCGCGCGGTGAAGGGCGCGCGCGGCAGCCCGAGCGCCTCCTCAACCGTGCCCCGGCGCCCGCCAAAGGCGTGGCGCAGGCATGCCAGTTCGTCCAACGCGCCCGCCACGACGTAGGGCGCCGGACCGGAGGAGCGCAGCGGAAAGTCCGCGGACTCGGTCACCGGCTCGCGAGGGGTCCGTCGCCGGAGGCGACCTCCAGCACGCCGCCCGCGATCGTCGCGGCCAGGCGCGCGCGATAGCCGTCGTCCCGGAGTTTCCGCTCCTCGGCGGGATTGCTGATGAACCCGACCTCGATGAGCACCGAAGGCTGGCTCGCCCGCGCGAGGACGTAGAACGGCGCCTCCTTCACCCGGCGGTTCGCCCGTCCGACCGTCTTCAGCGTCTGCACCATGGCCTTCTCGATCGAGCCCGCCATGCGGATGCTCGCATCGTGGTACTGGTGCTGTTGCAGGTCGCTGACGATGATGCCGACGTAGTTGGCGTCCGCGTTCTCGAAGCGGACCAGGTCGGCCAGCCGACGGCCGCGCGCCTCGGCGCCGTAGACGAAGGACTCCAC
The DNA here is from genome assembly GCA_964355385.1 of uncultured bacterium. Taxonomy (GTDB): domain Bacteria; phylum Oederibacteriota; class CAKKQC01; order CAKKQC01; family CAKKQC01; genus CAYHEI01. Next base: position 5,173 of record CAYHEI010000202.1, read on the forward strand.
GCCCCGCGCGGTCGGATTCGGGGAAGAGTTCACGTGAATGCTGACGAAGAAGTCGGCCTTCTCCCGCCGCGCGATGTCCACGCGTTCCTGGAGCGTGATGTAGCGATCGTCGTCGCGCGTCAGGACGACACTCGCTCCCCGGCGCGTGAGGAGCGCCGTGACCCGCTTGGCGAGATCCAGCGTCACGTCCTTCTCGCGCAGCCCGGAACGCCCGCGCGCGCCGCTGTCGTGGCCGCCGTGGCCCGCGTCCACCACCACGCGCCACGGACCGTTTCGGGCCGCGGGCGCCGGAACCGGCCGCGGGACGGGACCCGCGAGGACGCCCGGGGCGGGCGGCGCGTCGCCGCGCAATTGAAGAAGCGCGCCCGGCCCGTTCCAGATCGCCGGCAATCCGGTCCCCGCGAGCGCCGCCGCCAGGGCCGGGGGACTCAGGACGAAGGCACCCCGGTGGAGCCGGGGCGCGTCGGGCAGCCAGACGATCCGCCCGCGTTCGTCCGCCGCGGCCTTCAGGCCGAGGGCCATGGCGACGCGGCGGGCCCCGCGCGACACCGTCGCGCGGGGATACCGCGGCGCGAGCGTGAACGTCACCACGACGCCGAGCAACTCGCCCGCGACGTCATCGGTAAAGTCCAAACCGAGCCGTTCGTCTTCCGAGAGCAGCAACAGGCTTCCCGTGGTCGTCAACGTGAAGTCCGTCACGGTTTCGGCCACGGTGGTCACACCGGAGATCGCCGTCGCCAGGGCATCCCCTGACGCAGGCGCTTCGGTGCCCTGCTGACGACGCGG
>CAYHEI010000203.1:0-2061 GCA_964355385.1 uncultured bacterium
ACTGGAGTTCAGACGTGTGCTCTTCCGATCTGTACGGAATGCGCGGAAAGTTGTCGGTCTCCCGGGTCTCGGAACTGTCAATACTATACTCAAGGCCCGCGGGATTGGCCCGGTTGAGCGCGTTCAACACCTCACCGTACAGGTTGAGCTTCCAGCGCGATAAGCGGAACGTACGCTCCACGCGCAGGTCCAGGCGGACGTACGGCGCGAGCCGCAGGGAATAGGGCGCGCCCTCCACCCCATGCCACTCCCCGTCGGCGTCCTGATAGCGGCTCACGATCGGGGTCACGAGCGGACCGGAATTGTACCGGAGCTTGGCCCCGACGCGCCACGCCGGCGTCGGCGCCCAGCTCGCGACCAGGGTGGCGCTGGCGGGCTGGTCGTACTCGTAGCGATGCCACCGCTGTCCCGGGCCATCCCGGCGCCGGGACCGGGACCGCGCGTAGGAGATCCAGCCGAAGAACCGTTCCCCCAGGTTCTCCTTGAGCAGGACCTCCACCCCCCGCGCGTCTCCGCTCATGTCGTTCGTGAACCGGGTCATGTCGTCGCCATCGGCGATTTGATCGCGATAGCGTTTCGTATAGGCCTCCACCCGGGCGAAGAGCCACCGGGCGAGCCGCCGTTCGATACCCGCCACGGCGTGATCCGCGAAGCTCGGTTTGAGATTCGGATTGCCGAAGTCCTTGTTCACCTGCCAGCCCTTCGGGAACTGGCTGTAGGTCCCCGCCGCGGCCCGGACCGTGGTCGCGGGATCCGCGCGCCACTCGAGGCTGGCGCGGGGCGTCCAGGTGCCCTGCTTCGTGAACTCGGACCGGTCATGACGGCCGCCCGCCGCGATCGTCAGATTCCGGCCGAGCGTCACGCGATCTTGGACGTACCCTCCGGTGTTGAAGCCCCGGCCCGACACCGTCGAGGTGAAGTTGATTCCCACCCGGCGGCCCTCGGCGGGCACGTTCGCGAAGACGTAGGACGTGTCGTGCTCGAGTTCGACCGCGCCCCCCAGCTCGAGCGTGTGGGCGGTCGGGCCGAGCGTGCCGGCCTCCCAGGCCACGTCCTCCTTGACGCCCTGGACCTGGGTTTCCCATTTGATGCCGAGAAATCCCCCGAAACCCGCGTCGTAGAGGTAGTTATAGGCGTAGGGCGTCGTCACGAAGCGCAGGCCCGGCAGCCTCGTGTTGGTCCACGTGGCTCCGCCGGTCTGGTAGGTGTTCCGATAGTGGATGTCGCCCGCGAACTCCGTGTTGCTCGTCCGGCCGGGCCGGATGAGGAGGCCCAGCCGGTCGTCCGTCGCGAGTCCGATCACCCGCACGCGGTCGTGCGCGGAGAGTCCGGCATCCACGGAACCACCCAGGTCCCAGAACCGCGGGAAGAGCGTGACGGTGTCCGCGAAGAGACGGCCGAAAATGAGGTCGAAGTAGCTCCGGCGCGCGCCGAACGTCCAGGAGGCGTCCCCCAGTCCCACGGGCCCCTCCAGCAGCCCTTCGGACGTCACCATGTTGATGTCGGCGCTGACATGCAGCCGGTCCCGCAGGCCGGGACGCGTGCGCGCATCGAGCACCGCGTCCTGAACATTCCCCCACCGCGGTCCGAACCCCGCGGCGTACAGGTCCACCTCGTGCAGCAGGTTCGAGTTGACGGTCGAAAGGATGCCGCCGAAATGGAACGGCACGGGCCAGGGGATGTTGTCGAGCAGATAGAGGTTGTCTTGCGGACCGCCGCCGCGCACGGACATCTGGCCGAGAAAGTCGTTGACCATGGCCACGCCGGGGAGGTTTTGCACGGCGCGCAGGGCGTCCCCGGCCGTCCCCGGCGTATGCTTGATCTCCTCCCGGCTGATTTCGGATTGGCTCGCCTCCGCGGCCTCGCGCCGGCCGCGAACGACCACCTCGTCCACCTTGACCTCCTTGCGGGTCAGCGCGGCGTCGAGCAGCAACGTGCCGCTCTCCGGCACGTTGACGGTCGCCAGGTAGGGCACGAACCCGGGCGCCCAGACCGCCACCTTGCGCGCGCCCGCGGGCGCGGAGAGGGTTGCGTCGTGATGTACGCTGCAAACAATCTGTT
>CAYHEI010000203.1:2071-5952 GCA_964355385.1 uncultured bacterium
ACGTTTCCGGTCGCCAGGTTGGGCCCGAACCCGGGCGCCCATCCCGCCCCCTTGGGCGCGCCCGGGGGCGCGGAGTGGGTGAAACGCCCCCGCGTGTCGCTTTCTGCGTAGGCCGTGGAGCCGGCCAGCTCGATCGTTGCGCCCATGATGGGATCCGGCGAGCCGCGCTCGTGCAGGCGCCCGTCGATCGTCCCCGCGCGGGCCAGGAGGGCCGCCAGCAGCCCCAGGATGATCATCAGTTCGGCAGCGTCTGCACGCCGGGCTGTCCGGTGACGAAGGAGACGACGGTCCAGAACGTCGCGATCATCGCCTGCCCCAGCGCCAGTCCCAGGAAGGCCGGAAGCACGCGGCGGTACGCGGTGGTGCCCATGAATTGCATCACAGAGGCCTTCGCGAGCCAACCCAGGAAGACCGAGAACCAGATCTCGGTGATCGGCCAGGAACCGCACACCAGGTACCCGATCGGGTTGAGCGGCCACCAGACGAACCGCGCGCGCAGGGCCAGCAGCGCGGCCGTGACCCCCGCCCCCGTCAGAACGTGCGCGGGCCCCGCCGGCAGAAGGGACGCCGAGCCGGCCGTGATCCACGCGTAGGGCGGGGGTTCCTTGAGTCGCTTGACGACGTCCGGATACAGGTTGGACTGCCAGCCGCCGTTGTACGCCTGGTCGCCCAGCATCGCGCCGTACTTGTAGGTGGTCGCGATGCGCCCCACGCACGCCGCAGCGAGCGCCAGGACGACCGTCGCCGCGAAGGCCGCGAGCACCCTACGCCCGTGCCGACCCGCGCCCGCGCACATGCGCACGCCGTTCATGAGGTACGGCATCAGCAACTCCCGCAGGTCGCTCATGACGCCGCCCCGAAGCTGCACGAAGGTCGTGAGCGTCCCCGCCGTCAGCCACGACGCCGGGAAGACGTTGTGGAGAAACTCGTACCCGATGGCCTCCACGCCGACCAAAAGCATCCCCGCCTCCACGACCAGCCGCGTGAGGAAGAGAATCACGGCGACGAAGAGGACCATGCCCAGGAGCGCCGCCCACCACTGCGCGCCGTGCGCCCACGTGAACCACACCAATCCCGCGAATCCGCCCGCCAGCAGGACCAGCGAGAGGCGGGGCGGCAGCAGGTCCTCCTCCGGGACATCCTCGCCTCGCCGCATCCGCCGCCACCATGCCCGGAGCGTCCCGCGCGCGGTCCAGAGGATGAACCCGGCCATCACGAGAATGCCGCCGCTCGACTGGACGACCCCGACGCGCTGGGACCAGTTGCCGAAGTACCCCTGACCCGCGGCGCCGAGCGCGGCCACGCCGACGAAACTCAGGTGGTAGAGGACGAAGAAGAACCAGAGCGAGAACGACACCTCCGTCGTCAGGAGAAAGGACAAACCGATGATGGCGAAGTAGACGTGCGCCCACCCCAGGTCGAACTGGTTCCATGGCCGATCCGCGAACAGGCCCCAGGTGCCGAAGTGGAGCGGAACCTCGGGCAGCGACGGCACGTAGGCCCTCGCGCCGTTGAGCGCGAAGATCAGGATCGGAACGGCCACGCCGGTCCACGTCATGCGGCTGCGCAGGAAGGTGTTCAACACCTTCCCCCGCGCCGGTTCCGCCGCCACCGCCTCGGGGACATACGCGATGGGAAACGTCAGCCGCTCCCGGTCGGCCCACTGGCGGTAGAGGAGGGACGTCAAGGCGAACATCATGCAGTAGCTCGCGACGAAGAACCCGATCCAGGCCGAGAGGGGCACCAGCCAGGCCCCCCAGGGAATCCGCTGCCCGCGCGGCAGTCCCTCGAAATACCAGCGCAACGCCGTGCTGTCGGAGTCCTTGCTGACTACCGCCCACGCGGGGAGGGGCTTCACGAGGAACTCCGCGTAGTCGTTCGACGGGGTGGCGTAGTAGGCCGGGGACGCCATGAACCCGATGATGCACCGCGCGAATCCCGTGGACCCGATGCCGCCGCCGATCGCCAGCATGGACCAGATCAGGAGCATCTCTCCCGGCCGCAGCGGCACCGCGCCGGGAATCCGCCGCAGCACGGCGTTCCCCGCCACGAGCACGAGCAGCAGCGCCATGGCCACCATCGGAAAGTGGTTCAGGATGAGCAGCGTGTTCGAGAGGTAGTAGTCGTTGTACAGCATCACGAAGTTGATGGCCACGGCAAGAAAGAGGCCGATGGCGACGGCGCGCACCGAAACGGGAGACGGAGGTCCCGCCTCGGTCATTCGGGCGGCATCGAAGCGTTCAACCAGGCGGCGGTCGCGAGGCACAGCGCGGCGGCGCGAGGCCAGTTCTCGAATTGCAGCGCCTTCATCAATTCTTCCCGCGACTTGAGGAGGCGCGTGTTGACGTCGGGCGTGAACGCCGCCGGACGCCGATCCTGCAGGTTCATGATCAACGACGTCAGGGCGCGCACACGGCTGCGCACGTCCACCGGCACAGCGGTCAGGATGACGCGAGGGGGGGGCGTCTTCAGCAGCGGCGACCTCGCCCCCAGCACGACCGCGGTCAGCTCCTGGCCGAGGCTCCCCATCAGGCGCTGTTCCAGCGTCTCCACGGAGAGCTTGTCGCGCACCATCACCACGAGCAGGGCCCGCTCGAGCACCGGCCAGATGCACACCCGCTGCTCGTCCTCGTGCTCGAAGACCAGCGTCGTCTCCTTCTCCCCCATCGAGGCTGCGAGGGCCTTCGTCGTCGCGTTGCATCCCGCCGCGAGCGCCGCGAGATTCTCGAGATCGATCCCCACCGGCCGTTTGATGATGTCCACGATACGGCCGGACGTGTCGGTAAGCACCGCGGAAGCCCGATGGAGTCCCTCCGTGATCCGGTCCAGGACCCGGATTAGACGCGTCCGCCCCTCGTCCGTGAGCGTGAAGGAGATATTCGCGTCCGCGCGGCCCGGGGGCATGACGTTCAATCTTACCTTGTAGAATGTATGGCGCATGCGCCCCCGCGCCTTCCTCACCGCCCTGCTGGCCGCGCTGCGCGCCGCTCCGCCGGCCCTCGCGGCAGGCGTACCGCCCGGGTGGTTTGTCTTCGCCCTCCCGGGGCCGGACGCGCTCCGGGCCCCCGCGGGTGCCCCGCCCGCGGAGGCCTCCGGCCGAATCGTCGCACGGGACGGGCACTTCGCCGACGCCATCGGGCGCCGGATCAGGTTCTTCGGCACGAACCTGACAGCCGACGGCTGCTTCCCCGAGAAAGCAGATGCGCCGCGCGTCGCCGCGCGGCTGCGTTCGCTCGGCTTCAATCTCGTCCGCCTGCACTTCATGGACATCACGGCGCCGAACGGGCTCTTCGCGCGCGACGGCGCGACACTCGACGAGGCCCAGCGCGACCGGCTGGAGTTCTTCTTCGCCGCGCTCAAGGCGGAGGGGCTCTACGTGAACGTCAACTTGCACGTCGCGCGCGAGTACCCCGGATTGTCCGACGCCGACCGGCGGCGCTTCCGCCAGGGCAAAGTCGTGGACCGCTTCTACCCCCCGTTCATCGACATGCAGAAGGACTACGCGCGCGCGCTCCTGACGCACCACAATCCCTACACCCGGTCATCCTTCGCCGAGGATCCGGGGGTGCTGTGCGTGGAGACCAACAATGAGAACACCCTGCTCCCGTTCTGGGGCGGCGGCCCGGACGGGCTCCCCCAACCGTACGCCGGCGAGCTCGCGCGGCAGTGGAACGCCTGGTTGAAGAAGACCTACCGGACGACCTCCGCGCTCCGGCAAGCGTGGGGGCGGGACGCGCGGGCCGCCGGACCCGAGCTGCTCGTGAACGGCGACATCGCGCAGGGCACGGCGCACTGGGACGCGGAGGCCTCCGGCGGCGCCGTGGCGACGCTCGCGTCGGTGCGCGTCGGCCCCGGCACCCGCGCGCCCGGCCTCCACGACG
>CAYHEI010000204.1:0-5950 GCA_964355385.1 uncultured bacterium
TTGGATTGTTGCGGACGCCGGCCCGGAATCGATCGTGATATCCACATCCATCTCTGCGACGTCGTTCCTCACCTCGGCGATCTGCTGCATGCGCGGATCGTACTGCGCTTGAGATTGCATCTCCGGCGTGACTGGCTGCCCGCTCTTCTGCGCCTCCTCCCTTCCAGGCGTCCTCGCCGGCTGGCGGGGGCGCGGGGAGCCCTCGATGCGCAAGCAGGCGTGTGGGATGATCGAGGACCTGCTCCGGGCCCACGACTACCGCCTGCCGGAGCGGGAACAGCAGGCCATCGACGAGATTCTCGCCCGGGCGCACGCGTCCGTCGCCCCGGGAGCGACCACACCGGGACGCGTATGAGGAGGAGCGCGGGATGAGCGAGTTTCCGGCGAAGTACAAGATCGAACCGGGGCCGTTCGCGCCGACGTGGGAATCGCTGCGGGCGTACCGGGTTCCGGAGTGGTTCCGCGACGCGAAGCTGGGTATCTGGGCGCACTGGGGGCCGCAGAGCGTGCCCATGTTCGGCGACTGGTACGCGCGGAACATGTACCGGGAAGGGGAGCGGCAGTACCGGCATCACTGGCGCGTGTACGGGCATCCCTCACAGCACGGGTGGAAGGACATCGTGAAGCTGTGGAAGGCGGAGCGGTTCGATCCCGCGGGACTGATGAAGCTGTACGCGGCCGCCGGGGCGAAGTACTTCGTGGCGCAGGCGGTGCATCACGACAACTTCGACAACTGGGATTCCGCGCACAACCGGTGGAACGCGACGAAGGTGGGGCCGCTGCGGGACATCGTCGGGCTCTGGCGGGAGTCCGCCCTGCGGGAGGGGCTCCGGTTCGGCGTGACCGAGCACCTGGGAGCGTCGTTCAGCTGGTGGCGGGGCAACAAGGGCGCCGACCAGACCGGTCCCTTCGCCGGAGTGCCGTACGACGGCCGGGACCCGGCCTGCCGGGACCTCTACCACGACAACCAGACCGACAAGGATGGATGGCTCACGGAGAATCCGGTCTGGCACGAGCACTGGTTCAACCGGATCAAGGACCTGGTGGACAAGTACCAGCCCGACCTCCTCTACTCCGATTCCGGCCTGCCGTGGGACCGGGTCGGGCTCTCGCTCGTGGCGCACCTCTACAACCTGAGCGCGAAACGGCACGGGGGGGCGACCCAGGCGGTGTACACCCAGAAGGACCGGAACCCCGACGTGTTCCCGATCGGGGTGCTGGACATCGAGCGGGGGCAGGAGAACGAGGCGAAGCCGTACGTGTGGCAGACCGACACCACCGTCGGCGACTGGTTCTACGACGTGGGCCACGCGTACAAGTCCCCCGCCCACGTGATCGAGATGTTCGTGGACATCGTCAGCAAGAACGGGTGCCTGCTCCTGAACTTCTCTCAGAAGCCGGACGGGACCCTGGACGACGAGCAGGTGCACGTCCTCCAGACGATGGCCGGGTGGATCCGGGTCACCGGCGAGGGGATCTACGGCACCCGGCCGTGGACGCCGGCGGGCGAGGGGCCGACGAATCTGGGAACGCCCGGGCACTTCGAGGAGAAGCAGCTGCCCTGGACCACGGCGGATTTCCGGTTCGCGGCGAAGGGCCGGACGGTGTACGCCTTCCAGATGCGCTATCCGGAGAGCCGCGAGGCGTTCATCCGGAGCCTGGCGGCGTCCTCGGGGGTGAAGGTGGCCGGCGTGTCCGTCCTGGGCCATGCCGGGAAGGTCGTCTGGCGCCAGCTCGAGGACGGTCTGCTCGTCTCGCTCCCCGCGGAAAAGGTCTGCGACCTCGCGCCGTGCGTGAAGGTCGAGCTGGCCTGACGCGTCAGGGGAGCGCGGCGAACCGGTCGAGGGTCAGGATGCGCGGGTGGGCGTACCGCGCGCGCAGCCGGTCGGCGGGGAAGTCGCGGATGAAGTTCCCCGACCAGACGCACCAGAACGACCAGGCGATCCCGAAGGCCGCGCAGCGGTCGGGTTCGGGAGGCCCGCCGCACTCGGCCAGGCCGACGAGTTTGCGGCCGCCGTAGCGCGCCCGCAGCGCCTCCCACTCGTCGGACAGCGAGGAGGTGGCGTCGGCGTAGATCGAGGGGCCGATCAGGTCCACCGCGGCGTCGCCCGGGTACCAATCGTCCGCAGCCACTCCTTCGCCGGGCGGGCCGTACATCCAGAGGAGATGGTGCAGGCCGTGGTGCCGGACGAATCGGTCTTGCATCAGCGCCCAGAGCCGCTTGAACGGCTCCGGGCCCTTCGCGCCCCACCAGAACCACCCGCCCTGCGCCTCGTGCAGCGGGCGCCAGAGGACCGGGATCTTCTCCACTTGAAACCGTCCAAGAACAGGCGCGATGGCGTCGAGATCCCGCACCAGCAGCCGGTACCGCTCGCCGGCGGGATCGGCGAGCGCGGCGGCGAGGTCGAAGGTGGTCGCTTCGGTGTAGAACCCGCGCCACCACTCCTTGCCGCCGGGCGTGTCGACGAGATCCGTGGGCGCGTTCCAGTGCCACATCAGCATGACGATGCCGCCGCGCCGGCCCCAGGCGATCGCCTCGTCCACGACGCCCTCGCCCTGCGCGCCGTGCGCGACGCGGGAGGGCGAGCAGTCCATGAGATCGAAGCCGCCGAGCGCGGGCGCGGTTCCGGTGACGCTGCGGCAGTAGTCGATGTCGCGTTGATCCATCTGCCCGGCGAGCGTGCGCTCGCCGTAGAGGCCGATCAGCCGCCGCAGCAGCGCCGTGGCGGCGGGGTCGGCACGGGGATCCGACAGCCGGACCGGCGGCTTCTCGAAGGCCGGGAGCGACGCGGGCGTGAGCGTCAGCCGGTCGAAGTCCCACCACCCCCAGCCCTTGCCCACCGCGATGCGGTTCCGGCCCGCCCGCAGGCGCACCAGCCCGGCGGCGTGGTCGTGCCAGCCCTCCCGGGACCCGCGCAGCATGCCCGACCGCCGCTCGTCGTTGATCGCGAGGTGGTAGCCCTTCTCCCCGCTGGGCAACGCGTGCCGGAGCGTCGCGGCGTAGAGCCCCGCGGCGGCGTCAAACTCGAACTCCACCCGGTCGCCGTCGTCTTCGAACCCGGTGACATAGCCGGCGCCGGAGTAGCCGGGCCGCGCCGTGGCTGTTGCGACGCCCACCAGCCTCCCGGCCGCGGCCTCGAGCACGATGGGCACGGGCCGGACCTCAGGCACCGCGGCAAGGGGGCCCGCCGGGAGGCCGGCGAGCAGGAAGACCGTGGGGAGGACGCTCAAGAAGCCGCAGAGAAGATCGGCGCGGCGTCCGCGGGGGGCGTCGCGGGCGGCGCGCCGGTTTCGCCCGAGACCGCTTCGGCCGCGTCGCACGCCCATTCGAGAAATTGCTCGTGGCCGGGACAGGGCCCGGCGGTCACGGGGAGGGAGAGCGTGAAGCGGACGTTCTCGAGCGCTTCCGCGTAGCTCTCGACGGGCGCATACCAGGTCTTGGACCAGACGTGCCGCTCGCCCTCGCGCCAGGGGCGCTTGCCGAGCATCTTGAGCGCGAGGATTCCCATGCCCTTCGCCCGGGCCCGTTCGACGACCCGGGGGCCGAACTTGCCGTGGAACCACGAGCTGCGGCTGAGCGGGAAGAGGATCGTGTCGAACGCGAAAAGCTCCATCGCCTCCAACGCCGCCTGCTCGGTGTGGGCGGAGAAGCCGAGGAAGCGGGTCAGGCCGGCGGCGCGCGCTTCCACGAACGCCTCGATCGCGCCGCCCGGGCCGAAGGCCTGGCGCACGTCCTCGGCGCTCGCGAGGCAGTGCATCTGGTAGAGATCGAAATGGTCGGTGCGCAGTCGGGTGAGCGAGTCGCGCAGGGCCGCGCCCGCGCCCGCCTTGCTCCGCTCCGTCGTCTTGCAGGCCAGGAAGACGTCCTTGCGGTACGGCTCCAGCGCGGGGCCGAGCATCTGCTCCGCGTTGCCGTAGGTGGGCGCCACGTCGAAGTAGTTGAGGCCACGGTTGATGCCGCGGGCCACGAGCCGCGCCGCCTCGGCGGGCGTCTCTCCCGTGACCAGGATACCGCCGAACCCGATGACGGAGAGGGACACCCCGGTGGAGCCGAGCGGGCGGCGCTGCATGGAGGCCATTATCGCAGGTGCAGGCCCCCGGCCGGTCCCGTCCATGCTACAGTCGTCCCGACACACACTCAGACAGGAGGACTCGATGCCAACGAAGCGCAAGGACACGAAGGATGAAACGGCCTGGGGAGGATGTTACTGCCGCGGGCGCTGGGGATTCGTCGCGGGGCTGCTGGTCGGCGCGATCCTCACCGCGCTGATCTACGGCGCCTACGAGTGCGGCAAGCGCCGCGCCCTCTGCGGGATGGGAATGGGCATGTACCACTCTTCCACGATGGAGCCGGCGGCGCCGGCGCACACGCCGGCGAAGTAGCTCTTCGTCTACCGGGTCTTCTTCCTCCGTTTCGAGCGAACCGGCGCGGGCGGGTTCGCTCCGGTCGCGGACATGGTCGGGGACACGGCGGGCGACAACGCCGGGGAATCTCCCGGAGGAGCGGCCGGGGTCAGCGCGGCGGCGAGGCGGCGGAGCTGCACGCCGGCCGCGTCGGCGAGCTCGGGCGCGAGATTGCCTTCCACCGTGAGGCTGGACTCCACCGCGCCGTCTTTCGCGGCGACCAGCTTGAGCTTGAGCCGCCACGCGTCGAAGCCCTTGGGCTCCAGCACGCCCATGAGGTAGTGGGCGAGGGTGCCGGCTTGGGCCACCTTGAGCGCGACCGGCTCGATCGTCTCCGGCTTCGCGGGGTCCGCGCCCGCGGCCTTCATGGCGTCGCCGAGCGTGTTCCGTTCCACCCAGTGCAGCCCCGTGATGGTGCCGCCCCGCAACTCGAGCTCGTCCTGGACCTTCTGCGCGAAGAGCACCGGCGAGATGCCCACCTCGGTCTTGTCCGTGTTTCCCCACTTCTTGATCGTGTGCCTCACCGGGGTCGTCTGCGACGGCTTGATGCAGAGCAGCGCGATGCGCGGGGTGGGCGCGAGCGGGGCCGCGAACCGGTCCCAGGCCAGCCAGCCCGCGGCGAGAATCAGCAGCCCTACCGCGACGCCGGTCAGCTTGACGGGATAGCGGCGCTTGATGATCCAGGGGAGGCGCTTCGTGCCCGGCGGAGGCACGAGGTAGATGCGGATCCGGTCGGGGATGTTCTTGAGCTTGCGCGGGCGCAGGTAGGCGCCGGCGCCCTTCAAGTGCACGTGGCTGCGCACCGACAGCCAGACGGTCTTGCTCATCGCGATGCCTCCCGGGTCCGCGAAGGGCTGGATGCGGGCGGCGACGTTCACGGTGTCCCCGAAGAGGTCGCCCTCCTTCTCGATGACGTCGCCCAGATGAATCCCGATGCGGACCTGGAACCGCTCGCCCGCGTGGGCCGCCGCGTTGTGCTCCCGCACGTGGGCCAGGATCCGCTGGGCGCACGAAACGGCGGCGATCGCGGTGGGGAACTCCGCCATCGTGCCGTCGCCCAGGAACTTCACGATCCGGCCGCCGAACGCCGGCACCTCGGCGCGCAGGATGCGCTCCAGCTCGGTGACGCGCCCGAGCGCGGTCTTCTCGTTCTTGGACATGTGGCCGCTGTAGCCGACCATGTCCAGGAAGAGCACGACCCCCAGGCGGCGGTCGGCCCACGGATTGGGGGTCGCGGCGTGGGCGGTCATCGGGGGGAATTCTATCATCACCGCGAGTCGAATTTCGGTGATAATCGTTGACCATGACGGCGAGCAGCATCCCCGGCGGCGAGTATCCCCGGCGGTTCGTCCCCGCCGGGGCCGACCTGGCCCATTGGGCGACCCTCGGGGCGCTCTTCGACGAGCTGGAGCGGCGCGGGCTCGCGACGCCGGAAGCGCTGCTCCGCTGGCTGGCCGACTGGGATGAGCTGGGGGCGGCGGCGGACGAGGAGCGCGCCCGGCGCTTCATCGCCTCGGATCTCCACACGGACGATTCGGCGAAGGAA
>CAYHEI010000205.1:0-5926 GCA_964355385.1 uncultured bacterium
GACTGGAGTTCAGACGTGTGCTCTTCCGATCTGTCACGGCCTTCCCGCCGATCGTGATCATCCGCTTCCAGTAGTGATGACTTCCCCTGGAACCGGCTGGCGCGAATCCCAAGGCTCTGAGATTTGCGACGACGTCCCGGCGTTTGAGAGGTGGGTAGCGCTTGCCCAATCAGGCGTTCGCGGGTCGCAGGGAGGATCCCGTGTATCGCCAGTCGAACGTGAGCAACGTGCGCGTGGCGTGCATGCCCTGCGCGATCAACCAAATCCAGTAATACTCCGCGAGGGCATGCAGAGGTGGACGGCGGAACGAAGCCCGGACGTCAGCGGGACGCACAGCGTGCAGGAAGCCGAGGATGTCCTCTTCCAACGAGTCCTGCGCCTCCTTCAACGTGCGGCGGCGGGTAGCGAGACACAGGTCTACGCAGTACAGGTACCACCATCCGTTTCGGTACCTGCCGTAGCATCGCAGAATCGCCTGCTGTGAGTGAGTCACCGGTGCCTCCTCCTCCCTCTCATCATCCTAGCGCACAACTCTACCTTACCCTGAAATACCCGTCGCAACTACACCGTCTCGGCCCGTCTGAAGGGGTACCGGAACGATCCTTTCGCGGGACATCTCCGCGCCGTACGCGATCGCGGCCAGAATATCCTCGTGGGTGAGTTGGGGGTAAGCCTTCAGGAGATCGCGCTCGGCATCCCCGTTCGCGAGCATGTCCAACAGCAACGAAACCCAGACTCGGGTCCCCTTGATGCACGGCTTCCCGAAGCACACGTTCGGATTCACCGTGATGCGGCGCAGCAGCTCGTTCATCCTGAAATCGTCATAATCGAGGTCCGCCGCCACCGCCAGAGGGGCTAACGCCCTGCGCTTGGCCGGGCAGCGTCCGGGACTTCCTCGCCGCGGAGCCCGGGCGCGAGCACCCCAGCCTGGAAGCGGCCAACAGATCCGATAGGTACGGTTCCAGCCCTTGGCGGAGCGGGTTCTTCAGCGCTCACTCCCCACACACTTATCTAACTTTCGAATAGCGTCCCTAATACCGGTAGTCCTTGCGGAACGGCTCGGTCCAGAGAAACTGCACCTACGCGCTCAGATCGGAGAGCAACTCCTTCAGGTTCTTGGAACGCCTCACCTTGCCGCGCTGGACCGCCGCGTCCACCTCAGCTTCCATGCGCTGCCACCGCTGGGTCCAGAAATACGCCTGGGCCTTGTTCGCTGGCTTCGCCGGCCTGATCAGGACGCCTTCCTTGGTCTCACGCACCCGCACAAACGCTCCCCGCGACGCCCCAACCCGACGGGCAGCCCAGCCGGGCAACGAGAGCGTCCGGCGACGGGTAAGTTTGATGATGGTATCGAGAGCCGAAACGTAGCCCATGTTTGGATTCTACGCATCCGGCGCTACGGTGCGCAAGCGCGAGAACTCACCGCCCTGCGCCTGGGCGGGCAGCGCCGGGACTTCCTCGCCGCGGAGCCCAGGGGCGAGCAGGCCAGTTGAACCGGTGCCTCTCGCAGCAACGCCCTCAAATTGGCCAGGTACGGTTACAGTCCTTTGTGCAACGGCTTCTTCAGCGCTTGCCCCCCCACACTTATCTAACTATCGAATAGCGTCCCCAATACCCCAGGTGAAAGAACCTGCTTCGGCGACGGTCCGAAAGGCCCTGACTTTTCTCTTTGCTGATGCTTGAGACAGAAAGTACCATCTAGAAATGGCCGCATCCTCCGCGATCATCGAGTACTACGGTCGCCTGACTGACGAGATCAATCGTCAGAAAGATCGGGAGTGGCTTTACGCTAGTCTGTTTGCGGTATCAGGCTGGCTAATCATCGCCCAAGTGCTCCGGTGTCCCCCGTGTGATCTGTCAGAGGATGCGAAGAAGATCTACCAGGTTGCCTTGGCTGCCCTTGCTCTGGCGAACATCTTCTTTACTGCGATGGCTCACATGAACTTGGCCAGAAACCGTGTGATTCAAGTCCGTCTTATTTTGGACAAGCTTCCTGAGATCAAGAAGGCACTGGGCGGTGGCGATGCCCTGTGGCGCCAACGAGAAAATTGGTGGTGGCAGTTCAACAGGGACTTCTGGGACCATGCGGCCATCTCTCTCGTTGTTAGTATCCTCGCGTACGTCGTCGGGGCATACTTGCTGCGGCCTCCCGAGTACAAGCTCGCCGCCCAAGTCGCGGTGCCCATTGCGGTTCTGGCAACAGTTCGCTTGAGGAACGCGTACGTTTCACTTCGGGGAAGAGAGCCCAAGGGTCAGCGTCCGCATTAGCAGTCAATCGGACTGCTATGCCACGTGTTAGCCTGAAACCTGCACTCTGACAGGGGCCACCACCCTGAGCGGTGGGAGGAGGCAGTGATGGAGCAGGCAAGGGAACGGCTGACGGCACGACGGAAGTTCGACCTGTACCTGGAGACACGAGTCCCGGGGGCCAACGTGGGCGAGATCCTGCGCCGGTACGGGGTGCATCTCAACGATCTGCGGAAGATCGAGGCCGCGGTGGAGCGGGCGTCGGTGGTGGCGCTCAAGACCCGGCCGAACGGGGGGGCGCTCCGGGGCGCGGTGGACCCGGCGGAGCACGCGGCGTTGAAGGCCGAGCTGTCGCAGACGGAGAAGGCGCTGGCGCAGTTGCTGGTGGAGTACACCTTGCTGAAACAAAGCGAGCGCTCGGGCTTGCCTTCTCGCTGGCAGGCGTACATGTCCACGGGGACGCTCGCCGCGCGCTGATGGGGCTGCTCGACGAGGCGACGGGGAGCGGGCTGTCGGTGCCGGCGGCGTGCGCGGCGGTGGGGATCAGCGAGCGGCGGTACTGGTCCTGGCGGGCGCAGGCCGCCACGGGTTCGTATGACCGTCAGCCCGTCCCCGCGCATGTCCGTCCCTACAACGCGCTCACGCCGCAGGAGCACGAGCTGGTCCGGCTGGCCGTCGGCTGCGCGGCGTGGGCGGACGCCTCGTGCCGGGAGCTGTCGGTCAAGGTGATGGAGCAGGACGACGTGTACATTTCCCCCCATGCCTTCTGGGTTTATGAACGCGCGCACGGCCTGGCCGGGCACCGCGGCAAGCGCCGGCGGATGGGGAAGAAGCGTCCGGCGGCGCCGGACACGAGCTTCCTGGCCGGTCCCAACCAGCTCTGGGCGTGGGACATCACGAAACTGCGGACGGGCGTGCCCCACCGGTTCTGGTTTCTGTACGCGGTGTATCGATCAGTGGAGCCGGAAGGTCGTGGGGTGGCTCGTGAGCGATCGGGAGGCCTCCGACGAGGCTCACGCCACGTGGGACCGAGCCCTGCTGGCGGAGGGTCTGCAGGACGGCCCCGCGCCGACGTCCCTCTCGGACCGGGGCGGGCCGATGCGGTCGCGGTCCACCGCGGAGTTCTTCGTGGACCTGGGCGTGGCGCGGCTGTACGCGCGCCCGCGGACGCCCAACGACAACGCGTTCGTCGAGTCGCTGTTCGCGACCGTGAAGACGGCTCCGGCTTTTCCGGACGTCTTCCCGACCCTCGCGGAGGCGCGCGCGTACTTCGAGCGGTTCTTTGCCTGGTACAACGACGTTCATCTGCACACGCGGATCGGGATGGTGACGCCGAACCAGCGACACAGCGGCGAGTGGGTCCGGATCCAGGCCGAGCGGGCCGAGATTCGCGCACGGACCCTCGCCACCCGGAGGCAGGTCAACCAAGGGACAGCGGTTCACAACAAGGCACCCGAGAGTGCAGTTTCTTGACTAACACGCCGGATGACGTGGTCGGCGGTGAGGATGACGTCCAGGTGGTGCTCGATCAGGATGTGGTGGGCTCGTCCAGGATGTAGACGGTGCGCGGGCGAGAACCTCGATCGTCCGGCCGACTGTCGACCCGCCCTCAGCCGCGGTCGACGAACCTTGTTTCGCCGCTGTCGAAGTCGGCCACAGCCACGTTGAGTTGGTGAAATGCCCTCGCCAGGTTACGAGCGACGACATCCAACTGGGTGGAAGAAACGCCGCGCAGGCTCACCACGAATGACGGCTCCCGCGTGCCCATGAAGAAACCGTCCTCCAGCCTGCCGAGGTGAAAACTTGTCAGCCCGGCCGCCCTGGTCGCCCTGAGCACTTTCCCAACTCGGGAAAAACGATTCCAGAGCGTCAAGACCACCCGAGCTGGCGCCGGGATTTCAGGGAGGCTCACCCGGATGGACACGAAGATGTCGCCCCCGAGGCCGAGGGAACCTGCCACGCGTCAGTGTTGCGGCTGGATGCTGGGACCGCTCCCGGCCGGCTGAACACGAGAGCCGCGCGAGCCCTGATCGAGATCCCGGTACAACGGGCTGTCCCGGAGCCCTTCGATCCCGACCCAGAAATTGGCGATGGATTCCGGCCTGATCCCGGCACTCGCGCACAGCCGCATGCGATCGCGCAGGATGTCCTCCTTCGTCAGAGGACGTCCCGCCATGAGCGCACGAAGATTCCGCACGAACGTCTTCACCACTTTCATTTTACGGCCCGCGTGAGGCGTCGTCAACCAATTTCACGCTCAAGACATTGCTTCTCGAATCTACCTTCGAGCCGACCGCTCAATTCCATCGGCTTTCATACGATGCGCACATGCCGCTTCAAATATCGTCCTGTGTGCCATTCCGCACACGCGGCGATCTGCTCAGGAGTGCCGGTGACGAACACGCGGCCGGCGGCGTGGCCGCCCTCGGGGCCCAGGTCGATGACGTGGTCGGCGGTGAGGATGACGTCCAGATGGTGCTCGATGTGGATGACGGTGTGGCCGGCCTTTCGACCGGGCTCAGGGGCGGCAATCTTCCGCCTTGCTGTCCTCACCACCGCGCGCCCAGCGGGGCGAGCCCAGAGTCGCGCTGGAGCGCGGGACCCCCGCTCGGCTTCCACGGCGCGCTCGTCGAGCCGACCAAGGGAGGCGTGCGTCCGCTCGCCAAGCATCAGCGGACCTCGGCCGACCAGAACGCTCTCAACCGCCGGCTGACAAACTGTCGAACAGGCCTGACAGCCCTCCGCGATCAATTCCCCGATCGGATCGGCGCTTTCACGACACCCGCAGGAAGTTCATGAATCATCCGGGCTAGTTCGTCTCGACGTTCTTCAGGAACGTCAGGCCGGTCAGGAACGTCCGCTGGGTGAAGAAGAAGAGGACGATCACCGGGATCACCGTCAGCGTCGCCGCCGCCATGAGCAGGTGCCACTGGGTCCCGCCGTGCTGGGACTGGTAGAACTGCAGGCCCAGGGAGAGCGTGAAGGTGTTCTGGTCCGTCAGGTAGAGCAGCGGCCCCAGGAAGTCGTTCCAGGAGCCGATGAACTGGAAGAGCGCGATCACCGCGAGCGCGGGGCGCGCGAGCGGCACGTACACCTGCCAGAAGATCCGCAGCTCCCCCGCGCCGTCCAGCGCCGCGGCCTCGGCCAGGTTCGCGGGCACGCGCAGGAAGAACTGCCGCAGCAGGAAGATGTTGAAGGCGCTCGCGAAGAACGCCGGCACCCACAGCGGCCGCAGCGTCCCGATCCAGCCCAGCTCGCGGAAGACCGAGTAGAGCGGCACCATGACCACCGGGAAGGGCACCATCATCGTCGCCAGCGTGAGCCCGAAGAGGAGGTCCCGGCCCGGCCATTTCAGCCGCGCGAAGCTGTAGGCGACGAGCGCGTTCGAGCAGACCGCCCCGACCATGGACAGCCCGCACACGATCAGGGTGTTCAGCGTGTACCGGAAGAACGGGATGTAGCGGACCGCCTCGAGGTAGTTCCCCCACTTGGCCGGGTGCGGGATCCAGCGGGGGGGAAAGGCCATGGTCTGGTCGATCGGCTTGAGGGAGGTGGACAGCATCCAGAGCATCGGGAAGACGAACAGGACCGAGCCCGCGACGAGCAGCGTGTGGATGAGCGGGACCACCCAGCGATGCTTCCGGATCGCGAGATCGGAAGAGCACACGTCTGAACTCCA
>CAYHEI010000206.1:0-5923 GCA_964355385.1 uncultured bacterium
AAGAAGTCCTGCTGGATGTCCGCGATAAAATTGCGCAGCACGAAGAGGGCGAAGACCTGCCCTCCCGAGGCCGACACCGTCACGAGCGCGGTCAGGGTGTTGAGCAGGTGCATGTCGCCCAGCAGCCGGAACAGCGGGATCAGGTTCGCGATGGACGGCAGCATCATCAACACGAGCACGGCGTTCCAGAGCAGGTTCGAGAACGGCATCCGGACGCGCGCGAAGAAGTAGGCGGCCCAGAGACCGAACCAGAGCGTCAGGGCGGTGCCCGAGATCGTCACGAACAGGCTGTTGGCCAGCGGCGGCGCGACCATCCTCCAGGCCGCGACGAAGTTCTCCCAATGCAGGGGGGCCGTGAGCGCCGCGGGACGCTCGTAGAACTGGGTGTTGGTCTTGAGGCTCACGATCGCCATGAGGTACAGGGGCAAGATCGCCAGCGCCAGGATGCCGATGATCGTCGCGTGCTTGAGCGCGCGTAGCGCCCGCCGCTTGCCCGGCGACTCGCTCGCGAGCGCGCGTTCGCGGCTTCCCTCCCGGGCGGGAGACTTCGGCGCCGCCGCCGCCGCGCGGGCCGCCGCGAACCGGCGCAGCCAGCCGTAGGGCAGCGCGAGCAATACGAAGGCGACGGCGACGATTGTCAGGCGGCCCGTCGCCAAGAGTCCGGCGGCGGCGGCCAGCCCGGCGATCCGCCAGGCCTTCCGCTTGCCCGGCGTCAGCGTGTCCCACTCCATGACGGCGGCGGAAGCCTTCTGCAGGGTCATGACCACGGCGGTGAGCACGATCCCCACCGCGCACGCGTACCCCATGTCCTGTTCGACGAACGCCTTGCGGAACATGAAGAGTGCGGGGACGGTCACCTTCCCCCCCGGCCCGCCCCAGATGCCGGCCAGCGCCAGGATCGTGCCCGCGTCCCGGATGGTGTCGATGATGAGGAAGACCAGGAGGAGATACACCGACCCCATGATCATCGGCAGTTCGAGCCGGGTGAATTTCGTCCACCAGTTCGCCCCGTCGATGTCCGCGGCCTCGTACAGGGGCTTGGGGATCTGCTGGAGCTTCGCCAGGTGCGTGAGCACCGCGAACGAGTTCACCCAGGGGAAACCCCAGAGGACGCAGGCCGTGAAGATCAGCCGGGGGTCGCCCAGCCAGGCGGGCGACTGCCCTTGCACGAAGACGCCGCCCCAGTGCAGGAGCCGGTCCAGCGCGGCGAGCAGGTCGAACAGTCCCGACGCCATGAGGAACCGGTTGAGGTACCCGGACGTCGCCTCGAAGAAGAACGACCGCCACAGGAGCACGACCACCAAGCCCGGGATGACCATCGGGATCGCGAAGAGGGCGCGGTAGATGAACTGGGCCCGCTCGCTGCGGCAGCGGTGGATGCAGACCGCGACGACGAGCGCGGGCGCCATCTTGACGACGTTCCAGGCGCCCAAGATGAACGCCACCTTGAAGGAGTCCCAGAATTCGGACGACGTGAGCAGGTCCTTGTAGTTGCGCACCCCGACCCACTCCGAGATGTCCGAACCGTTCCAGCGGAAGAAGGAATGAAAGGCGCCGCTCGCGGCCGGGTAGTATTGAAAGAGGGCGATGAGAATCAGCGTGGGCAGCACCAGGAGCGACACCTCCCAGTGATGCCGGATCTGCCGCCATTCCACCTGCCGCGCGATCATGATCCACTCCTCGCCTTGCGCAGAACGGCCGGGGAGTATTCGTAGGGGTTCGGCGCGCCGGGCTCGGGGCCTTCCCGGACCAGCTTCATCTGCCGGGCGTGCGCGATCTCGGGCAGCACCTGGCGGGCGGCGGTCAGCGCCCGGTATTTGACCCAGGCCGACGCGGCCTCCGGTCCCTCCGCCGCGAGCGCACGCGCCCGGATGCCCGCGAGGAACTGCTCGTCGGTGCGCAGGTCGCGCCGCCAGTCGCGCTGCAGTTCCATGAAGTCCTTGAGCCCGTGCTCCTTGTAGAACGGCGCGAACTGTTTCGCGAGATCCGCGTAGCTGATCTGCCCGACCTGGTAGAGGGAGTAGAGCTGGTTCCATTTCACGAGGGTCTCGCCCCCGAGGTTGAAGTTCATGTTGGAGTACACGCCGTTGAGGTGCGGCTCGAACGCCTGGAGCAGGGGGTCCATCTTCGTCCCCTTCACCGACGGGATCCAGCCGATGATCCGGTTGAATTTCTCGTTGTTCTTCTTCGCCGCCACGAAGAGGAGGAAGTCCAGCGCGGCCTCCGGATGCTTGCAGGTGCGCGTGATGCCGAACGGGAAGCCCCCCTGGGGCTGCTCGTACGTGGGCCCCTCCACCACGCCGCCGTACTCGGGATCGGACGCGGACGGCCGCGGGAAGTCGATGACGCCGACGGTGAACCGGCCTTCGGTCTGTTGCTGGAGGCTCCGCGCGTCCCAGGTCCCGGTGCTCAGGAAGACGGCCTTCTGCTGCGCGAACAGGAAGACCGCCTCGTCGCGCGACAGCCCGGTGTAGCCCGCCTGGAAGTTTTCCGTGATCTCGCGGAAGATCTTGAACCGCGCGTGCAGCGACGGATAGTCGAACCCCAGCCGACCGGACGTGAACGCCACGAACTGCTCGTCGTTGCCCACGAACCCGTCGCGGTTGAAGTCCGCGCGCCGCATCGCCCCGTAGGTGATCGGATCGAACATCATCCACTCCCACAGCCCCACGTGATAGGACGAGCCCGCGATGGGCACGTACATCCTCCCGCCGGGCCCCGGGTGCTTCTTGATCTCCGCGCAGGCCGCGAGGAACTTGCGGTAGTCCTCGGGCGCCTTGTCCAAGCCGGTGAGCTGCTTGAGGAGCTCCCGGTTGTAGAAGACGCGGACGCCGAACTGCGAGAGCGTGATGGTCATGTAGTCCTGGAGCTTCTCGTAGTACGCGCCGCGCATCCCGTCCTTCATGGTGAGCCGCAGCGGCACCCCGGCCAGTTCGGTCCCCCGGTTGTAGGGGTTGGGCCGCCCGACCACGCTCGTGAGCGGCACGAAGTACCGGTGCAGGTAGATCTCCCACAACTGGTACGCCAGGCCCAGTCCGACCTCCATCATGTCGGGCGCGGTGCCGCCGATGAGCTGGGTCGTGACCCAGGGCCCGTACGTCGTCTCCGGGACCGCGTCCTGCACGATCCGGACCTCGGGGTGAAGCTGCTGGTAGTCGCGCGCGAGCTCCGCGATCGCCTCGCGCACGCTGGTCTCGAGCTGCCAGTGGCCCATGCGCAGCGTGATCGTACCCGCCGGCGCCTCCGCGGTGCGGCTCATGAGAATGGTCGCGCACGCCCACCCGAAGGCCCCGAGCAGCAGCACGATCGGAAGGATCTTCTTCATCCGCCCGCCCGCGACATGCGCAGGATCGCCTGCTGCGCCCCGTAGCGCCGGATATCGGTGGGGTATTCGTCCACGAGCTTCTTGTAGTAGCGCCGCGCAACGCCGAAGTCGCCCGCCTCGAACTCCGCGACCGAGGCGATCTTCCAGTAGGCGTTGGCGTGATCCATGATCGGATTCGTGGGATCCAGCTCCGTCGTCTCCAGGGCTTTCACCTCGGCGGCCAGCCGCTCGGCCGGCCGCTTGAGCGTAAAGAAACACTCGGCCTCCAGCGCCCAGGCCGGGCTGACGAAGCGTGAGCGCGCATGCCCGGCGATGAATCCCCGCAGCGCCTTGAGCGCCGCCGCGGCGTCCTCGGGTTTCAGCGTCGCCACGAACGTCGCTTGCTGGTAAATGAAGGCCTCCTCGCCCGCGAGGTGGAAAGGGAAGCGGCCGATGACCTCCTGGTACGCTGCCCGGACCTTGGGGTAGTCGGGCTCCTGCCCCACGGGCACCACGTGCTCCATCCGCGCGAGCGCCAAGAGACTCCAGGCCGCCAGGTCGCCCTGCGGATCCGCGGCCACGACCTTCCGGTACAATTCGGCCGCCTTCGCCGGCTTGGGATCGGTGCCGCGCAGCCGCAGCGAGGTGGCCAATCCGTACAGCGCCTTCGACCGCTCCACCGATTTCTCGGGCGCGGCCTCCACGGCGTCCTCGAACCGCCACTCCGCCCGCTGGAACTCGCCCACCCGGTACTCTTCCCAGCCTTGCGCGATCAGGCTCGCGGCCCGCTTGACGTCCACGGCCTCCCGCGGCCCGCCGCACGCGGCGGCGAGCAGCACGAGCGGCAGCGCGACGAGCCGGAACCGGCGCGGCGGCGGAAGCTCCCCTGACATTCCTACGGTTATAGAGGGAACCGCGCCGGGACGCAATCGGCCGAGAACCGGCGGAACAGCGTCCGCGAATCCGCCTTGCTCCACAACCCGAACCGGCCGGACACCTTGCGCGGCAGGTCGTACTCGAACAGCATCACGTTGTCTTCCCGCGCGTTGAGCCGGAGGACCCAAGAGGACGACGGCGAACTCATCCCGAAGGCGATCCCCCCCGCGCGATCGGCTTCGCCGGATACCGGCTGGACCTCGACGCGCAGGTCGCCGGCCGAAAACTCCCGGTCGCGGACCAGCGCGAGAGGGAAGTAAGAGTAGGCCTTGATCTGGTCCAGCGCGGACTCCGGCAGTCCCTTGAAGATGCGGCCCAGTTTGGCCGCCGCGCCGGCCTCCGGCGCCTGCTCCCACTTGTCCCCCCGCACGGCCAGTTGTGGCGCGTCCTTATCGGGAACCTGCTCCCACGCCCCCACGATCGGCTCGATCGCCGTGAAGCCGGAATCGAACGGGATCGCCACCGGCGCAGCGCCGGCAAGCGCGGGCAGCAGCAGCATGACCGCAGCGTGCATGCGTCGATTATAGTGGAGCGGATGAACGGCATCGTCCTCGCGCTCGCGGCAGCCGCGCTGTTCGGCGCCGGGACCCCGGCGGCCAAGGCGCTCCTGGCCGGGTTCCCGCCGCAGACTCTGGCCGGGCTCCTGTACCTGGGGGCCGGCGCGGGCCTGGCGATCATTCGCGTGGCAGCCGGGGCGCGCCGCGTGGAAACGGGGCGGTCCCTCGATCGCCGCGACCTCCCCTGGCTTGCCGGCGCGATCGCGACGGGTGGGATGCTCGGGCCGCTGCTGCTCATGCTGGGGTTGTCCCGCACGCCGGCCGCCGGCGCCTCGCTGCTGTTGAACATGGAAGCCGTCTGGACGGGACTCCTCGCCGCGCTGCTGTTCGGGGAGCGCGTGACCGGGCGCGTGTGGGCCGGGATGGGCCTGATTTGGGTTGCGAGCGCCGCGCTCTCGTGGGAGGGCCGGCTCGCCTGGGGCGGCGCCGCGGGCCCGCTGCTCGTCGCGCTCGCGGCGCTGTGCTGGGGCGCCGACAACAACCTGACGCGGAGGATCGCGGGCGGGGATGCGCTCCTGCTCGCCGCGCTCAAGGGGCTCGTGGCCGGGGCGGTCAACACGGGACTCGGGCTCTGGTGGTCCGGCGGCCGCCTGGACACCGCACGGATCCTCCCCGCGCTCGCCCTTGGCTTCCTGAGCTACGGACTCTCCCTGTGGCTCTACATCCTGGCGCTGCGCGCCCTGGGGGCCGCCCGAACCGCCGCGTGGTTCGGACTGGCGCCGTTCGCCGGCGCGGTCGTGGCCGTCGCCGTCTGGCGGGAGCCCGTCACGGCGGGGCTCGTCACCGCGGCGGCGGGTATGGCCGGAGGCGCCTGGCTCTTGCTGGGCGAGCGGCACCGGCACGCGCACGCGCACGGGCGGTTGGTGCACCGCCATCCGCACTGGCCCGGCCACCACCCCGACCATGCCCACGGCTGAGCGGGTTTCGTGAGACGCCCGCTTCTGATCGGCGCCGGGGCGCTGTGGGCCGCGCTACTCCTCTGGAGCCTCGCGCACCGGGTCGCGGGGCTCGCGGCGCGGCTGCCTGACCTCGCCGCCTCCCCCGCGCGGCGCGCCGAGCTCGAGAGCGGAGATCCGGAGTTTCACCGCCTGCTGGCTAAGGGCGCCGGCCGACCAAATCGGGTTGT
>CAYHEI010000207.1:0-4793 GCA_964355385.1 uncultured bacterium
TCCACCCCCGCGGCGCCGGCCCCCCGCGGGGCGGCGGGCTCCGGGCGTGGTGTTTGGCACGCGCCGCCCCCGCCCGGGCGGGTGGCCCGCGCCGCCCTTGGCCAAGCCTGGCCCCTCGGCCCTGCTTACGCGGTCAAGCCTTCAGAATCGACGGTTGCCGCCGCCGCCGTAGCCACCGCCCCCGCCGCCTCCGCCGCCCGTGCCGCGGGGCTCCTGGGGTTTCGCCACGTTCACCTTCACCGACCGTCCACCGAGCGAGCGCCCGTTGAGCGTCTCGATCGCCTTCTTGGCGGCCGCCTCGTCGTTGATCTCGACGAAGCCGAATCCGCGCGACCGGTTCGTGAACTTGTCCATCACGATCGTCACGCGGTCCACGGGGCCGACCTCGGCGAAGAATTGCTTCAGATTCTCCTCGGTCGTCTCGAACGGAAGGTTTCCCACATACAGTTTCGCCATGCACAATCTCCTTGCTGCTTGGAATTTGGATCACAGAGGCTCGGTGGAAAGAGGCGCACGTGGCCCGTGAAAACGAGGCGAGCGAGCGGCCGCAACCCTTCGAAGCTTTTCTGATGTCCACCCCGGTCTCCCGGGGCAGGGGAATTATATCATCTCGCACAGGGAGGCAAGTCCAGCGCGCGGAAGGCCCAGCGCGTCTGGCCCGGAATACCCGTCTGCTCGAATCCGGCGGCGGTCACGGTGCCCCCCGGACCCAGCGCGAGGCCGTACGCTCCGCCCGCCGCCACGCCCAGCGCGCTGCCCGGGAGTTCGCGCACGAGCGCGCCGTCGGGCGCGTAAACGCGCACCGCCCAACGTCCGGCGTCGAACGGCGGCTTCTGCGCCGCGTCGCCGTCGTCGTACCCGGCGGCGACGATCCGCCCGCACCCGTCGAAGGCCACGGCGTAGGCCTTGTCGTCCCGACCCGAGCCTCCGTCCCGGGTCGCCGTCCACAGGAGGGTCCCAGCGTTTTTTTTGTGGCGTAGGCCCCATTCCCCCCGGCCCGCCGGGGGACCGGCCGTCTTCCCGGCGGCGGCGATGCGGCCTTCGGGCCCGACGGCGACGGCATACGGCGCGTCGAGCCAGGAGTCCGGGTCGAGCTGCGTGCGGGACCACAGGAGTGTGCCACCCGCGTCATACGCGCGCAGGCACCAGGCCGAGCGCGCGCCTCCGGCTTCGATCAAATTGCCCGCGACGATGACGCGGCCGTCCGGTCCCACGGCGACGGCGCGCGCGCCGCTCGGGCCCGCGGTCCGCCCCCCGGCCGTGCGCGTCCACGCCAACCGCCCCTCGCGGTCGTACGAACGGATCAGCCAGCGCGACCCGGCGGCCGGCCCGTCGCTGCGCCACCCCGCGACGACCGCGCCCCCCGCGGGGGTGAGCGCCACCGCCTCGGCCCGCAGCGGCTGTTCCGCCGCGAGATCGTCGCGCCAGAGCATCGCGCCGTCGGGGCTGTAGGCGACGACCAGCCAGCGGGCGGGCACCGGCGTGCCCCGCGCGTGCTCCGCGTACCCCGCGACGACGAGGCGGCCGGCGGGGTCCGCGGCCGCCGCCCGGGCCGCCTCGTGGAACTCCTCGGCCCAGCCCAGGCTCCGGCTCCAACGCAGGGCGCCCGTCGCGTCCTGGGCGCGCACCAGCCAGCCCGCGCCGAGCCCGGGCCGTTCGCGCGGCTCCGCGCCGACGAGCGCGAGTCCGCCGCCGGGAAGCGGCGCGACAGCATAGGCGACGCTCGCGGCGCTCGGAGGGTTGTCCGGCACGATCGTGGGCATGATGCAGAAGCACCACTCGTTTTCGAAGACCGTCGCGCCGGCGGGCACGGCCGGATGTCCGCCGGCGCGTACGGGAGCGCCAGCGAGCATCAGCAGGAGAAGGAACCCGGCGCCGCGGCCCATGTTCTTCGCATGATACCCCGTTTGCTATCATGGTGGCCGTGCGGATCTTGCGCCGTCTCTGGCCGCTCGCCTTCCTCGCGGGGTGCGCGACGCCCCAGCCGTCCCTCTACAGCAACACCGACCCGATCGTGCCGGGCTCCATGTGTCTCACCCTCCTGGAGCGCGACGGCCTGGGGATTCCCACCGTGGGCGCGCACCACCAGCCCGCGGCGCTGCGCATCGCGCTTCCGCGGCGGCTCGAACGGCTTTCCTCGATCGACCTGCTGCGCCTGGCCGTGCCGCCGGGCATCTTCCTCGACGCGTCCGCGCGGCTCGCCCCCTACACCTCGTCGAGCGGGGCGCTCATGCCGCTGCGCAGTCCCCGGGAGGCGGCCCACCTGCACGCGGGTCAGGAGAAGGACCCCCATGAGGCGGAATTCCTCAAGGAGTTGTCGGAGCTCATGAGCCGGAACTTCGCGAACGCCCAGGGCGGTTCGGCGATCATCGCGCAGGGGCTGACGGTCTCTCCGGTCATCAACACCTTTTCCGGCAACCTGTTCGCGTGCTCGCTGGACGCGGCCGCGCTCTGGAAGGGGCTCAACGTCATGGTCTATCGCGTGTACAACGGCCTCATGCGCACCCCGGGGCCGTACGGTCCCGGCTGGACGCACAACTTCGCGTCGCGCCTGGACTTCAACGAGGACCAGTCCATCCAGTACACCCGCTGGGACGGCTCCCGCTTCTGCTACAAGCCGGACGGCCGGGGAGGATGGAAATCGCCCGAGGGGTTCGAGGACTCGCTCTCGCGCACGGGCACCGGGTTCGCGCTGACGGACCGGACCGGGTTCACGCTCGCCTTCGACGGCACGGGCCGGCTGGCCCAGCTCACCAACCGCCTGGATTATCGCGTCGTCCTCGAGTACCAGGGCGACCGCCTCGTGGCCGCGCGCAACCTGGGGACCGTGCTGAAGATCACGGGTTCGCAAGAGAAGCCCGAGTTCGTGGAGGGCGGTCCGGGGGTGACCTTCGCCTACGACGAGCAGGGCCGGATCAGCGAGGTGCGCTCGACCTCCGGCTCGCAGATCCACTACGTCTACGGCGCCGACGGCCGGCTGGCGCAGGCGACCTCGAACATCCAGCAAACGGTGGAGTACCGGTACGACGACCAGGGACGGCTCGCGGAGGTCCGGGATCCGCGGGTGGTGAGCGGCCGGGGCGCCGTGAGCGCGGCCGTTCGGTACGACGAGCGCGACCGGGTGAAGGAAGTCACGGACGGCGTCGGCAACACCATCATGCGCCTGACCTACCGCTGGGCCGAGGACCGCAGCACGCAGATCGAACTGGGCCTCCAGCACGAGATCGTGACCGACCGCTACGACCCGCGCGGGGTGCTGGAAGAGCGCGTGGAGCAGGAGCAGAGCCTGGACCCGCTCAAGCCGGTGTCCGGCGGGGGCAAGTCCCAGCGCCGGGAGTCCGACCTCGGTCTCAACGTGACGTTCCTGACCCGCACGAACGGCTCCAACTCCCGCTGGGTGTACGACGACCGGGGGCGCCTGACGCGCGCGCAGGATTCGGACGGATCCTGGGTGGAGATGACCTACGACAGCGCCACCGGACTGGTGGAGTACATCCGGGAAAGCTCGAACGGCCGCTGGATCCGGTTCGCCTACGAGATCAACGGCGAGATCCGCGAGGTGATCACCGACGAGGGCCAGCACTTCCGGGTGGAGTACGACGACGGGGGGATTCCGCGCGGCCTCGTGGCGTCCGACGGCGAGATCTTCTCGCTCAACCTCGGGTTCCCCGATGATGTGCCCAAGCAGTTGTGGGACTTCTGATATTGAAAATCTAGAGGCCGGAGGGCATGGCATAGCCATGCCCTCCGCGCGAACCCCCCCTCGGGCGGGTAGCGGTTACCCCGAAGTCCTCGAAATCTTCATCCGGTAGGGGGCGACCGGCACGACGGCCAAGAAGCCGCCTCGCGGACATCCCAGCGCCCGTGCCACGCGTCCGGCGCGCCGCCGGTCGGCGCACAGCCCGATGAGCGCCGAACCCGAACCGGTCAGGAACACCGGAGCCGCTCCCGCCCGCAGCAACTCCGTCCGCAGCCGGGCGAGGTCCGGGTGCGGCGTCGCGAGGGCCGCCTCGAAGTCGTTGTGGGTGCGCAGCTCGTCCAGACGACCGCGCCGCAACGCGCGGGAGACGCCGGCGAGCGTGGCGCCGGGACATCCCCGGTTCCGCTCCGCCATCCGGTCCAGCGCGGCGTAGGCCGCCCGCGTCGAGACGCCGAACCGCGGCTTGAGCACGACCGCCCAGGCCCGGAGCCGGGAGGGGAGCGGGGACAGCCGTTCGCCGCGCCCGCGTCCGACGGCGGCCCCGCCGGCGAGGAAGAACGGCACGTCGGACCCGAGGGAGAGGGCGAGGGTGCGCAAGCGGGAGATGGTCAAGCCGGCTCGCCAGAAGCGGTTCAAGCCGGCGAGCACCGCCGCGGCGTCGCCGCTGCCGCCTCCGAGCCCCGCCCCGGACGGTATGCGCTTGCGCAAGCGCACGTCCGCCCCGCTCCGCGGCCGCACGAGGTCGCGCAGCGCCACCAGCGCCCGGACGCACAGGTTGTCCGCCCCGGCGGGAGAGGGGAGACCCGATCGCCGGAACCGCAACAGGCGGGACGGCGCGATCGCCACTTCGTCCCACAGCCCGATCGTGTGGAAGACGGTTTCGATCCGATGATACCCGTCCGGTCTTCGGCCCCGCACGCGGAGAAACAGGTTGACCTTCGCCGGCACCCGGACTCGAAGGGCGCCAAAGGCCTCGGCGCGAGCGGAAGCGAGCGACGCGGCGACCGTTGGGAAGCCCAGCCGGGCCGCCATTGGGGCCACGGGGAGGCCCGGGCTGCGGGCAATACTGTAGCGAGCGCGGGCGGGGCCCACA
>CAYHEI010000207.1:4803-5896 GCA_964355385.1 uncultured bacterium
GCCCCGCGTGTCTTCGGGGCCACCATGGCCGGGGGGCGTCGCGCGCGCCCCCCCCCGCGGCTGGCATGGCTACGCCATGCCTGCCGGCATTGCTGACCTCGTGGAGACCGGTGAAGCGTACATTACTGAAGCTCGATCGTGCGGGCCAAGAAGGTGTGCGGCTGCGGCAACGCGAGTCCCTGGATCAGGACGGCGCGGCCTTCCGTCAGGTCGGAGAGCGGCGCGGCGGCGCCCCCGAGCGTCACCCGGGTGTGGACGTCCATGAGCACCGTCGCACGGTAGATCCCCGGCTGCCCCACGTCGAACCGGCCGTCGGTCGGGGGAGAGAGCACATGCCCGCGCAGCGCCGCGAGCGCGAGCTCGGTCTTCGGGGGCCGCGGCGACCACCGGAGGCGGACGCCCGCGCTCGCGAACCAGGTGCGCCCCTCGTCGACGCCGTACGGAGCCGTGCCGGTTCCGGCCTTCTCCACTTCCCGGAATGAATCCCAGCTCACGAGGCTGAGGAGCACGGTGTGCACCGGCGTGAGCCGGTACTCCAGGCCCGCGCCGAGCGACCGGACGCGTTTCGCGAACGACTCGGAGCCGGCGGCGAAGGGGCCGGCGCCGTCAAGCCAGAGGCGCTCGCTGGTCTCGCCGAGCCCGGCGGTGAGCGTGCAGGCGAAGGGTCCGAACGACTTCGTCGCGAGGAGATCGCCGCCGAAGGACGGCTGCACGAGGCCCAAGTGCGCGCGCACGGCCACGGCCGGGACGTTCCAGCCGCGTTCCGCGAGGAGTCCGACCTTCACGTCCCAGGCGACGTGCCACGGGACGGCCACGGTCAGGCCCGAGTCGAGCCGTCCACCCGGGAGCCCCGCGCGCCCCTCGAGCACCCCGCTCGCCGCCCCGCCCTGCCGGACACCCGCGGGTGTCCCGCTCGCGGGCCGCGCGAACGTCCGGCCCATCCCTGCGACCGCGACGGTGTATTCGCCCGGATGCAGCACGCGCGCGGAGCCGACCAGGATGGGGAGGCAGCCCGAGAGCAGGACGGAGAGAGCGGGCAGGAGGGTGGTACCATGACGCCGATGTCGTGCCGCGGGCGGCCCACGAAAGCTTC
>CAYHEI010000208.1:0-5872 GCA_964355385.1 uncultured bacterium
GCAGAGGGGCAAAGCGAAAGAATGCCTGCCCCCCGCGAGCATCGAGCTCGCGTCTCCACCTCGAAGGACGACCGGCGCGGACACCACGAGCGAGGCCGCGCGCGCACATGGTGAGGTGGAATACAAACGAACACACCTGGGCGTGCGGTGCGTCCGGTGGGAGGGTCCAGCTCGCGAGAGAGTCTGAAGCCCCGGAAGGGGCAGGGGGACTCTCGTGAAGCACAGGCACAAGCCGGAAGAGATCGTGGCCAAAGTGAGAGAAACCGAAATGGAGTTGGTGCGGTCCGAGCCAGCCGGTCCGTGGCGGAATCCGTTCAGCAAGACGTTCCACAGCCGGGCCCGGGATGAGTTCCTGGAGCGTGAGGTGTTCGGCAGTCTGCTGGAGGCGAAAGTGTTGTGCGAGATCTAGCGCTGGTGGTAGCACGAGCGCAGGCCGCACAGTGCGTTGGGTTATCTCACTCCTTCGAGGCACGCGGGAAGGGTCAAGCCGAGGCCGGACTTGCCGGGATCGACTGGGTGTTCACAACCTGCATGACTCTCACATCAGCTGGTACCGGTGACCGGACGCACGCCCATCCAATCAGGTAGGGCGTGGTATTGGTTGTCATCGACAAACGGCTGCAAGGTGTATCCACCCACATCGAAGAAACCGAAATAAGTTAAGTTCTCCCCCTCAGGAGCCCCCGACTTCCTTCTATACTGGTGGAGCGTGACGACCCGCGCGGAGCTCGCCCGGTTGCTGGAGCTGGCCCCCCATCCCGAGGGCGGCCGGTTTCGCGAGTGCTACCGGGCGGCGGGCCGGACAACCGCGCACGGGGGGGAGCGCGCCTGGGCGACCTCGATCCTCTACATGTTGGAGGCGGGCGAACGCTCGCGCTTCCACCGCCTCCGCTCCGACGAGCTCTGGCACTTCCACCTGGGCGGCCCGTTGGAATTGTGCGAGATCGCGCCGGATGGGACCGCCCGGAGCGTGGTCCTCGGGCCGGAAGTGACGCACGGCCAGCGGCTGTTCCACGCCGTCCCCGCGGGATCCTGGTTCGCGGCCGCCCCGCTCCCGGAGACGGAATTCAGCCTGCTCGGCTGCACCGTGGCCCCCGGCTTCGAGTTCGCGGACTTCGAGCTGGCGGACGCCCCGCGCCTCGCGGCGGACTTCCCCCACCTCGCGCCGCTGATCCGGAAGCACGCGTGACGGCCCGGGGCGACGTGAAGGTCCTGCACGTCGAGACCCCCGTGGGGCGGTTGTACGTCGAACGCACGGGCGACGGGCCCGCGATGCTCCTGTGGCCGCACCTCTTCTGCGACGGCCGTTCGCTCGCCGCCCAGGCCGCGGAGTTCGCCCGGGACCACCGCGTGCTCGTCGTGGACGGACCGGGACACGGGCTGAGCGCGCGCCCGCCGGCGCGTTTCACCATCGCGGACTGCGCCCGCGCCGCCGCCGCGGTGCTGGATGCGGCGGGCGCCCGCGACGCGATCGTGCTCGGCTCCGGCTGGGGCGGGCTCGTGGGCGTGGCGCTCGCCGCGGACGCGCCCGCGCGCGTCCGCGCGCTGGTGCTGGCAAATGTTCCCCTCGACCGCGCGCCCTTCCTGCGGCGCGTCGAGCTCGGCGGCCTGACGCTGCTCTTCCGGCTGTTGGGACCCCGGCCGCGGCTCGCCGCCGGCGTGCTCCACGAACTCTTCTCGCCTTCCACCCGGAAGTCGCACCCGGAACGGGTCGCGCTGGTGGCCGAGTCGTTGCGCCTGTGCCATCGCCCCGGGCTGGCCGACGCCATGGCCGCGGTGCTGGTGACGAGGCCCTCTCTGGTGCGCATGGCGGCGCGGCTGCGCGTGCCGGTCTTGTGCCTCACGGGCGACGACGACCGGCTCTTCCCCCCGCGCCGCGCGGAGCTGCAGGCCCTGCGCATTCCCGGCGCCCGCTTCGAGGTCGTGGAAGGTACCGCGCGCCTCTCACCCCTCGAGGCGCCCAAGCGCGTCAACGCGCTGATCCGGCAGTTCCTTTCTTCGCTGTCCGCCGCCGGTCCCGCGCTCGGTCGCCGAACCGCTTCGCCCGTCCCCTCGGATACCGACTGACTAGCGCTCCAATCTCCTTCTGATCTCCTCCCTTCCCGGGGCGAGGCGGAGGTCGTTGCTGAAGGAGAGGGGCAGGCCGCGGCCGGCGGGGACGACCACCTGCCACTCGCCGCGTGACGCGGTGCGAGAGCGGAGGTTCCGGCGGCGCAGCTCAGCGGTGACCGCGGACTTGAGCCCCGCATCTTCCGGCCAGCGCGTCGCGTCGAAGAGATAGCCGACGCCGGGCAGGCCGTCGAGCCGCATGTAATACGCGCGGTGGCGCAACGGCACGCCCGTCAACTGCGCCACGATGATCCGCTCGCGGGTTTCCAGCGTGATGAGGTTCGACGCCCAGTAGTTCGCGAACGCGCCCTGCACGCCTTGCGCGTCGAGGAGCGCCACCGCATCGGCCACCGGCACCTCCCCCGCCGCCGCCCGGCGCCAGTGCACGGCGAAGCCGAACGCCCACGCGACGACCCACGCCGCCAGCAGCGCCCCGGCCACCGCCCGTCTGCGATACCACAACGTCGCTCCGCCAAGCCCCGCCCACACCGCGACCGACGGCCAGAGCAGGAGCGCATACCGCCTCCCCGCGAAGCCGTCCACGCCCAGCGCGACCCAGGCGAGGACGAACAACACCGCGGCGCCGTCGGCGCACACGAGCAGTTCGGCACGCGACGTTCCGCGCGCTCCGGACTCCCGGTGCGCGAGCCACGCCAGCATCGCGACCACGACGATGCCGACCAGCGCGCAAGCCGCCAGCGCGAACTGCAGCGATCCCGCGGCGGACGGGACGACATCCGCGCCGAGGAGCGCCGGCAGGGCCGCGCCGAACAGGTTCGCAAGCGCGGGCCATGGGTACACGGCGCGGAGCCAGTCGGGCGCCGGACGGTCGCCCGCCAGGCCGGTCACTACGCCGTACACGTGCGGACCGGCGCCTACCGCCAGTCCCGCAAGCAGCGCGGCGAACCATTCTGCTCCGGGCGGGCGCCGACGAAAGGACCGTGCGAGCACCCACGCGGCCGGAGCCAGAAAGATCAGCACCGAGGGCTCGTTCCACCAGCCGAGCCCGGCGGCCAGCCCCAGCACGAATCCCGCGAGCGGCGAACAGCCGGCAGCCGACACGAGCGCCCACGCCGCAACGCCGCACAGGACCGTGACCGAGCGCGCGCCGTGCCCCAGGAGCAGCGCGCCGACCGGTGACGGCAACAGCGCCACGGCGAGCAGCGTGGCGAACCCGGCGACGCGCGACCCGGCGGCGCGTGCGACGAGCCAGGCCAGCAGCCCCGCCCCCGCGAGATGCAGGAGCAGCGGCGCGCACTGTGTCGCAAGTCGCGCGGAAGGGATGACCTTCAGGCAAGCCGCCGCCAGCAGCGCCGTGACCGGATTGAAATACCCTTGGCCCCAGTAGTAGAGCGGGAAGTCGCCGCGCAGGATCGAGAGACCCATCAGCCCGTTGATCGCCTCGTCGGCATCGAAAAACCTTGCACTGAACGCGTGGGGCGCGCGCGCCGCCGCGACCAGCGCGAGCGCCGCCCACCAGCCCAGGCCGGGCAGCCCGGAGGCGGGTCTACTCCGCCGCTTCAAATCCTACGGCGGACAGGCAGAAGTTGCGGTCTTCGGGCGGCGCGTACAGGTCGTTCGTAAACTTCACCGACACCGTGTGCCGGCCCGCGCCCAGCGTCACGGGCGTCCCCACCGGAAACTCCTGGTTCGTCTGCGAGCGCGCCTCGGCCTCACCGACCGGCTTCCCGTCCACCGACACGGCGGCCACCGCGTACCCGCCCGCGACGAGATTCGACCGGGCGAGCAAGACGACGGCGTACCGCCCGGGCCGGACGCACTCGAACGTCGCGGCCGCTGCGCCGGCGGAGTTGATCCAGAAGTCCGAGGCGTTCTTGCTGTAGACCGCGATCGTCCCGTCGGGCTCGAACGCGGCCGCGGTGACCCAGGAGACCGCGCCGCGCGGCGGCGCGAAGCGCGCGCCCAAGTTCCCCAGCAGCGTGGAGGCGTACCGGCGGCCGCGGACGACGTTGCCGGCGTTGGTGTCCCAGCGCACGCCGTCCAACACGATGCGCCCCTTCCCGGTGCGGATGACGGCGACCGCGGGCGGCAGCGTCAGCGCCTCGACACCGGACATCCCCCACGGCTCCCGGCCCAGCACGAGCCGGTCCAGCACGAAGTTGCGGTCCTCGCCGCCCACGTTCGCGTCGTTGACGAAGGCCGCGCGCAGCGCGCAGCGGCCCCGGGGCAGCTCGACCAGGCAGCGGTACGGGCGCACCGCGCCCTCCGCGAGGCTCACCTGCGCGACGGGCGCGCCGTTCACGGAGATCTCGACCAGCGGGTAGACGCCCCCGTTCGGCGTCCCTCCGGCGACCACGGTCAAGGGGTACGTACCCGCGGCGGGGCGCGTCACGCTCGCGGTCACGCTCCCGTTGGTGTAGAATTCCGCGGCGCTGCCGTCCTGCGACAGGCCCGTGGCCTCGCCGGTGCGCGGCAGCCGCTCCGCCTCGATCCTTTCGCCGTCCGCGGGCTCCGCGCCCGGGACCAGCGCGGCATCGATCACCGCCGGATCCGGCTCGGGGAAGTCGCCCCAGTCCTGCCCGGATTTCGCCCCGCGGAAGGCGAGGTCTTCCCGCGCCACGCCCGCAAGCACGCCCCGGCCGGCGCCTTTGACGATGACCGGCCCGCGCGCGGGGGCGAGCACGAGCGGCCCGGCGCCAGCCGCGGCGCACAGGGCTGCGAACGCATCCGCCTCGGGCGCGTGCCAGTACACGGTTCCCCCCCGGCCGAGAAAGAACGCGAGCGGCTGCACCGAGTCGCGTGCGGGGACGCCGCCGCCATCCAGCATGACGAGATCCGCCGGCGCGAGCGGGGCACTCGCGGGCGTTCCGCCCGCGGGTGCCCCCACCAACGGCTCCGCCCGGACGCCCATGCCGGCCAAGGCATCCGTAAACTCGCGCCGGCCCGTGACCAGGAACGTCCGGCCTGCCGGAGGGCGGAACGCGGCCAGCGCACGCAGGGCATTCTCGAAGAGCCGCCTCGCCCCGGGAACGGTCCCCAGCTTCTCGGCCACGAGCGCCTGCAGCAGGACGGCCTCGCCCGCGCCCACGGGCAGCCTCAGCACGAGCGCCTGGTCCAGCCCCTGCGCGCCGCCGGTCGCCACGACGGTCCGGGCGCCGCGGCCCGCCGGGCGGCGCAGCTCCCGCCGCGAGACGTAGTGGCCGGGCCGCCAGAACGAGAGGTCCTCCGCCGTCAGCCCGGCGAGCAGCGGATCGTCCGGAGCCAGCGCGTGCGCCATCGTAGACGGGTGGTCCACGAGCGCCACCCCCAGTCCCGTCGGCTCCAGCGTGTCCTGCGCGCAGACGAGCGCCCGCCCGCCCCGCGCCACGAAGGGCGCGAGCCGCGCGGCCCCCGCCGGCGCGCCGCCGACCACCGGCAGCACGGAGGCCGCCGACGCGGCGAAGGCTCCCGGTCCGATGATGACCAGCACCTTGGCCGCATCCAGCGCGTCCAGACCCGCAAGGTCCCCCAGGGGCGCGGCGCGCACACCCGCCCGCGCGAGCGCGGCCGCGAGCGTGCCCGACGGATCGTGCAGCGCCAGCCGGAACCCGGGCGGCACCGCCAGCGGACGCCTTGCGACGATCCGAAGGTCCTGAGAGCGGGTGTGGACCACCCGCTCCCCCGCGCGCAGCTCGACCGTGAGGACGGCCGCCCCAGCCTCGGCGGGCGCGGCGAACTCCACCGCCACGACCTCGTGCCCGCCCGGCGCGAGAACGAGGTCGCGCCCGCCCCGAGATCGGAAGAGCGTCGTGTATGGAAAGAG
>CAYHEI010000209.1:0-5865 GCA_964355385.1 uncultured bacterium
ACACGGGGTGGGTGAGCGCGGCGAGCGCGTGCGCGAGCCAGAGCACCTTCACGAATGTGACCGGGTTCACGGTGACGCCGCCGACGACGGCATTCACCGTGTCGAAGGCGCTGTTCCCGGCGAATCCGGGGCCGGGGAGCGACGTTCGCTACCAGGTGGTCGTCACCAACACGGGGGCCGCGACCATCACCAGCCTGACGGTGACCGACACCGTGCCCAATTGGATCCCGGCCTGGACGATTTCCACCGCGCAGCCTGCGGGCATCATGTCGGCGACGCGGTACGACGCGGGCTCGGGAACGCTCTTCGTCTGGTCGTCGGGGGCCGTGAACCTGACGCCGGGAATGGGCTTCACGTTCACGATCTACGGCTCGGTGTCCATGGTGTGTCCGGGAGCCACGGTGGACAATCTGGCGACGGCGACGGCGGCGGGTGCGTGCGGGGCGGGGAGCAGCGTCGTGTCAAACCAAGTCTCCTTCGGGATCG
Organism: uncultured bacterium; assembly: GCA_964355385.1. GTDB lineage: Bacteria > Oederibacteriota > CAKKQC01 > CAKKQC01 > CAKKQC01 > CAYHEI01. Next base: position 487 of record CAYHEI010000209.1, read on the forward strand.
CCCCGGTCCCGGCCATCGGCTTCACGGTCGCCAAGACGCAGGCTCCCGCCTCGCCCGCCCCCGGCGACCAGGTCACGTACCGCATCGTGGTGGCGAACACCGGCGCGGGAACGCTCAGCGACGTGGTCGTGACGGACACGATCTCACCGGTCGTCGTTTCGGCGACGACGAGTGCGCCCGCGGTGTTCGGCGTGCCGCTCGTGGCGCAGGCGGCGAGCGGCACACTCTTCACCTGGGCGGGGCCGGTGTCGTGGACGACGAAGAATCCGATGACGACCGCGCGGTACTACGCCGCCGCGGGTGTCGTCGACGACCGGATCTATGTGATCGGCGGGACCAACGGGGCGAGCCTCGGGACGAACCAGGAGTACAACCCGGCGACCAATCTGTGGACGGCGAAGACGCCGACTTCGGTCGCGCGCTATGGCCTCGTGACGGGAGTGGTGAACGGGCGGATCTACGCGATCGGCGGCTACAACGGCGTCACCTACTTCACGACCACTGAAGAATACGATCCGATGACGAACGCGTGGACCGCGAAGACGGGGATGCCGACCGCGCGCTACGGCCACGCGGTGGGGGTCGTCAACGGACGGATCTACGCGATCGGCGGCACCAACGGCGGGCCGTTGAATGTCAACCAGGAATACGATCCGACAACGGACACGTGGGCCACGAAGACCGTCATGCCGACGGGGCGTCAAGCGGTCGCGACGGGAGTCGTCAACGGCCGCATCTACGTGCTCGGCGGCTTCAACGGCGCGTCGCTGGCCCTCAACCAGGAATACAACCCCGCGACGGACACGTGGGCGGCGAAAGCGTCCATGCCGACCGCGCGGCAGGCGCTCGCGACGGCGGTGGTGGACGGCCGGCTGTTTGCCCTGGGAGGCTCCAACGGCTCCAGTCTGCGGGTCGATCAGCAGTACGATCCGGCGACGGACACGTGGGTCACGAAAGCGGCGATGCCGACTGCCCGGTACGGGTTGGTGGCGGCGACCGTGAACCGCCGCTTCTACGCCATCGGTGGCATTGGAGCGGGCCCCCTGGGCACCGCGGAGGAGGGGTTCCCGGGCATGTCGCCGGGAGCGACGTTTACCTTCACGATAACCGGACAGGTGGGGTCCGTATGCGCGGCGACGCCGGTGTCCAACACGGGGTGGGTGAGCGTCGCGAGCTCGTGCGCGAGTCAGAACACGATCACCAACGCGACCGGGTTCACGCTGCCCGCGCAGGGCCCGCTGGCCCCGTTGGGCCTGACGGCGCGGGGGCAGAACGAGCAGATGTACCTCAACTGGGCGCCCGCCGTGCCGACGTGCAACCCGGTCGCCTCATACAGCGTCTATCGGGCGTTCTGTGAAGGCTGTGTGTACAGCGCGATCGCGACCGTGACGGGTACTACGTATACCGATCCGGGGCTCGTCAACGGAACACCCGTCTGGTACAAGGTGCTGGCCACGGATGTGCTCGCGAATCCCGGCGCGTTCAGCGCGACGGCGACGGGAACGCCGCTGGATTCCGCGATCAACCCGCCGGGGTGCCTCGCCGCGGTCCAGCGCGGGACGTCGAACGTGGTGGACCTCTCCTGGTGCCTGATCGTGCCGGGCACGCACCCGGCGACGGCGTATGCGGTGTACCGGACAACGATGGCCTTCCCGAGCATCGCCGGCGGACCAATCGCTGTGGTGGGGCCGAGCACCAGCATGTTCACGGACTACCTCCCGACGACCGGGACGTTCTGGTATCACGCGCGCGCGCTGGGCTCGCTGTCCGATCCGTCGCCGCTCTCGGCGCCGCCGATCACCAACACCAACAATCCGCCCACGCGACCGCTCGAACTCGTCGCCGAGGCCCGGACCGGCAAGATCGTCCTCAACTGGAACGCGTCCGACCAGGGGCCCGCGATCAGCTTCCCCGTGGCCGGTTACTACATCTACCGGCATCTCGGCGGCCCCGTGGCGCCGGGCGATCCGGTGTACGCGACGGTGATCGGGCAGTATCCGGCGACGTATTCGGATTTCGGAATCGGGACAGGTGTCGAATATCACTACACCGTGAACGCGTTCGACTCGGCCGGACCGGCGAACGAATCCGGGGCGTCGAACGATGCCGCGGCGATTTGCCAGCCGCTCGGGCTGGCGATCGCCAAGGACCAGCAGCCGGGCTCGCCCTCTGCCGGAATGCCCCTGACGTACCGCCTCTTCGTCACCAACACCGGCGCGGCGACCGTCATGACGATCACCGTCACGGACACGGTGGACGTCAACGCGGGAATCACGGGGGGAGACGAACCCACGGCCATGGGCGTCACCGCGATCACCCCGGCGCCGAGCGGGACGCTCGTCACCTGGTCGGGCGCGCTGGACTGGGCCCCTCGGAATCCGCTGCCGGTGGCCCGCGAAGGGTTGGCGGTGGCCGCGGCCGGCGGGAAGGTCTACGCGGTCGGCGGAGCGCTCGGATGGGGGGAAACCGACGAGTACGATCCCGCGACGGGGAACTGGGCCGTTCGCGCGAGCATGTCCTCGGACCGGAACTTCCCCGCCGCGTGCGCCATCAACGGCACGATCTACGTCGCGGGTGGCTGGAGCGGGGGGGCGCCCTCGGGCAGCGTCGAGGCGTACGACCCCAACACCGGCACGTGGACGCTCCTGCCCGGCCTCATGAACACGCCGCGGCTGCGGCACGGCGGCGCCGCGGTCAACGGAAAGTTCTATGTCTTCGGCGGCGACAACTTCGGCTGGCTGAGTTCCGTCGAGTCGTACGACCCCGCCCAGGGCATGTGGTTCGGCCAGGCCCCGATGCCCGGCGGCGTGCGGGTCTATCCCTCCGTGGCGGTCGTGGACGGCATGGTGTACGTCATCGGCGGCGGGAACGGCAGCCCGCTCGGACGCAACGAGCGGTTCAATCCCGGGAACGGGAGCTGGCTGGCTCGGGCCGACATGCCGACCGCGCGCGAAGGCGCCGCGGCGGCGGCAATCGGCGGGAAGATCTTCGTCTTCGGCGGCGGATGGGGGACCCGATTCAACAATGTCGAGGAGTACGATCCCGCGACCGACACGTGGCGGACGATGGCGCGGCTGCTCACCGCGCGCCAGTACCTGGGCGGGGCGGCGCTTTCGGGCAAGCTGTACGCGCTGGGCGGCGCCGACCCGTTCGGCCAGAGCGACAAAGTGGAGGAAGGGCAAGTCGGCATGCCGCCGGGGGTGACGTACACGTTCACGCTGACCGGGAGCGCCGGCATCGTGTGCACGCCGACGAACGTGAACAATGAGGGGTACGTGGTCGCGGAAGGCGGGTGCGTCACGTACTCGGGCGTGACCAACCAGACGAGCTTCATGCTGATGTCGCCGGTGCCCATGTTCACGGCGGACAAGACGCAGTCCCCCGCGAGCCCGGTGATCGGGCAATCGGTCACCTATCGCATCCAGGTGCAGAACACTGGGACCGCTACCATCACGAGCCTGACGGTCGTCGACACCGTGCCTTTCCCGGTGACGGGGATCGTGGCGGAGCGACCGACGGGGATGGGGATGCCGGTGGTGGCGGACGTGCCGGGCACCGGGACGCGGTACGTCTGGACGCTTGGCGGTGGCGGTCCGTTGAGCTGGAACACGCGGGCCGGCATGTTGCTCCCGCGCGAGCAGCCCGCGGGGGCGGGGATCAACGGCAAGCTATACGTGGCGGGTGGTTCGAACGGTGGAGTCCGGAACGAACTCGAGGAGTACGATCCGGCGACGAACATCTGGACATCGCGTGCGCCGATGTTCACCGCCCGGCAGTCCCCCGGCGCCGCCGAGGCGGGGGGGCTGTTGTACGTCCTGGGTGGATACGACGGGGGCAATGCGGTGTCGACGAACGAGCGGTACGATCCCGGCACCAACGGCTGGACGTCGCTCATCGGCATGCCGGGACCGCGAGCCTTCGGCGCGGCGGCCTCGCTCGGCGGCAAGGTCTACGTGGCGGGCGGGTACGACGCCGCCTTCACCACCCAGGCTTCGCTGTTCGAATACGACCCCGGGACGGGGTTCTGGACCCCGCGGAACCCGATGCCCGCTCCGCGCGACGGCCTCGTCCTGGCGGCGGCCAACGGCCGGCTGTACGCGATCGGCGGCAACTGGGGCGGCATTCAGAACACGGTGTTCGAGTGGAATCCGGGAACGGACACCTGGGCGACGAAAACCGCCATGCCGACCGGTCGGTATCTCGCGGGAGGCGCCGTGCTCGGCGGTCGCATCTACGTGTTCGGCGGACAGGACAGCGTCACCGGGATCACCGCGGACGCGCGCTCCTACGATCCCGTCGCGGATACGTGGCAGGTGGAGGCCCCTCTGAGCCAGGCGCGTCAGACGATCGCCGGGGCGGCGGCAGGAGGCCGAATCTACGCGGTCGCCGGCTTCGCGCCCGGGTTCGGCACGGTGGGGACGCTGGACGAGGGAGTCGTTCCCGCGGGCACGCTGCCGCCCGGCGCCACGTTCACGTTCACGATCACCGGGACCGTGGGAGCGGTGTGCTCGCCGGTGAGCGTTGACAACCGCGGCTGGATCGCGGCCTCCGCGGGATGCGCGCCGATCGAGACCACGACCAATACCACGGGCTTCTTCCTGACGCCGCCGGTCGCGGGGATGAACGTCGTGAAGACGCAGGCACCCGCGGCGCCGGCCATCGGCGAGACCGTGACGTACGTGATCCGGGTGGAGAACACGGGGACGGCGACGTTCGACGCGCTGACGGTGGTGGACACGGTGTCCGCGGTGTTGGCGAACGTGACGACGGAGCAGCCGGGCGCCTTCGGCGCGCCGTCGGTGTCGGGGACGATCTACGCGTGGACGCTGGGGACGGCGCCGATGACGTGGAGCGCGACGACGGCGATGGCCTCGGTGCGAGGGGCGCAGGGCATGGCGGCGCTGGGGGGTCAGGTGTACGCGGTGGGAGGGACCGATGGCGCGGTGACCATGAACAGCGTGGAGCGGTACGACCCGGCGACGGCCTCCTGGACGCCCATGAACCCGATGCTGGCGGCGCGGGAGCGGTTCGGGATGGCGGTGGCGGGGGGCAAGCTGTACGCGCTGGGCGGGTACAACGGGGCCATGATGGGTTCTGCGGAGCAGTACGATCCGGGGACGGGGAACTGGACGGCGACGCCGAACCCGCTACCGGCGGCGCGCGGGTACGGGGGCGCGGCGGAGGTGGGGGGCAAGCTGTACCTGGTGGGCGGGTACGACGGGACCTGGCTGGAGGAGGATCAGGTGTTCGAGTACGACCCGGGGACGGGGTTCTGGACGGTCAAGACGGGGCTGATGCCGACGCCGCGGTACGGGGTGGCGGTGGTGGCGGCGAACGGCCTGGTGCACGCGATCGGGGGCTGGGGGCCGGGGAGATCGG
>CAYHEI010000210.1:0-4625 GCA_964355385.1 uncultured bacterium
GCGCGCCAGATAGGCGGCCAAGCCCAGCGCCGTCGCGGCGACGCCGACGGCGAGCAGGAGGCCGAGCAAGGGATCGAGCCGCGCACCCCGGGCGGTCCGCCGGAACGCCAGCGGGAGCCCGGCGGCCGCGACCGCGCACAACGCGGCGAGCGCGGCCAAGGTCCAGTCCGGCAGCGGGATCGTGAGATGCCCGAAGACGCCCCAGAACGACTTGAACAGCCGGCGGAAGAACTCGCCGGGCAGCGGCCCCGCGAAGAAGTACGACGACGTCAGCGGGTGCGTTTGCACCGCGTACGGATACCGCCGCGCGAGGCGCTCCCACCCGGTGAACCCGCCGCCGTTCCAGGCGATGCCCGCTTGCCACCAGCCGCCGGCCAGGAAGGCGCAGACCACGAACGCCGTCCCCTCCCGGATCAGCGCGGCGCCGCGCCCCCGCGCGGCCGCGACGACGCACGCGGCGGCGAACGCCGCCGGCGCGAACATCGTCTGTTTCGTCAGCAGCCCCAGTCCCGCCACGAGGCCCAGGACGGCGGCGCGCCCCGTCCCCCCGGGCGCTCCGCCGCGCGCGGCGTGCCGAAGCCCCAGCCAGACCAGCAGCGCCGCCAGGCCGTCCGCCATCGGATCGTTGCTGATCGTCCCGGCCAGAAAGCAGAACTGGGGATTGAGCCCCACGCACGCGGCGGCGAGCACCGGCCACGGCCCGCCGGGCCTCAGCGCGAGCGCGGCGGCGAGCGCGGTGCACCAGACCGCCAGCGCGGTCCACGGGATGCCGGCGAGGCGCAGCGCGCGCAGCACCGTGTACGGGTACCGCAACGGCCATCGATCCCGGGCGTCCGGGAGACAGAAGTTCGGCTCTTCCCCCCGGAACAGGAGGCATCGGAGATTGTACCGGGGGATCCGGCGCTCGCTGCCGGCGGCGAACGCCTCCGCGGGATCCGCGGCGAGGTGGAAGGCCGGATCGGAGGCGATGCCCGCCCGGCCGCGGGGATCCGCCGCGAGCAGCACCGCCGCGGCCCACGCGTAGGACAGCGGAGGGTTCACCCCCTGCCAGATGCTTTCCTCGTGAAAGGGGAACACCGGCAGCGGGCGCGGGAGCCGGCGTTCGCGCGCGAGGAAACGCACGTACTCGAGATGCGCCGGCTCGTCGGGTTTCTCGAAGACCGGCACGGCGAGCACGTACGCCAGCGCCAGCGCGACGTGCGCCCCCACCACCGCCCAGCGCTCAGCCCGCGGCATAGGCCCTCCAGACAACCGTGAGCCCCGCCGCGTCGGCGGCGAGCAAGAGGCCGACCACGGACCACGCCACCGCGGCTTCACCCCACGTCACGCCCGCCCGCCGCAGCGGTCCGGCCCACCCCTTGAGCCCCGCGGCGAGCAGGATGGCGAACGGCGCGAGCGACGCGAACAGGTAGCGCCCCTGCATCGTCGTGAAGGTGAGGTTCTCGACGACCAGCCCCGCGAGCGAGACGAGCCCGTGGCCCGCCAGCAGCCACGGGATCCACGGCGACGCGAACGCCGGCCGGCCTCGGGCCGTTCGTCCTCTCCCCCAGCGCAGTGCCAGCCCCGCGAGCCCCGCCGCGCACAGGCCGGCCAGCGCCACGGTGACCCCCGGCCGCGTCGGAATATTCATCCAGCCGAAGCGGCCCCAGAAGGAACTGAACACCTCGCGCGGGAACGCGCTCCCGAACGCGGTGAAGTACGGCGACGTCAGCGCGCGCGGGGTCACCTCCTCCCGGTAGCCCGCCGCCCGGACGCGCAGCCCGAACGCGTCCCCGGTCTCGCGCGCGAGCCGGACGTGCCACCAGCCGCCCGCCAGGATGACGCACGCCGCGCAGAGCGCCGCGTGGGCCGCCACGCGCGCGCGCCAACCCGGAGCTCGAGCGAAAGGGCGCCCCCGCGCCGCCAGCACGACGCACGCGAGCGCGAACGGCACCGAAGCCGCCGTGGTCTGCTTCACGAGCAGGCCCAGCCCGGCGGCGGCCCCCAGACCCGCCACCCGCCGAGCCGGCCGTCCCGCCGCGCCCCGCAGCAGGTGGCGCAGCCCCAGCCACACCGTGAGCGCGGCGCACAGGTTCGCGAGCCCGTCGTTCGTGATCCCCCCCGCGAGGAAACAGAACTGCGGATTCAGGCCCACCAGCGCCGCCGCCACGGCGGCGAACCGCGCGTCCCCGCCGAGCGCGAGCCGCGCGGCCCGCCACGCGCAGAAGACCGTGAGCACGCCCCAGAGCAGCCCCGGCAGCCGCAGCAGGCGCAGCACCGTGAACGGGTAGCGGTACGGGAACCGGTCGCGGGCGTCCGGCGGGAACATCCGCGCGCCGACGTGCCCGCGCGGCCAGGAGCGCATGATCGTCCCGGGCGGGACCGGGGCCCCGCGCGGAGGCGCGTCGCGCTCCAGGAGAGAGGCCGGATTCCAGGCGATCCCCCGGGCGCCCAGCGGATCGGCCGCCAGGAGCACCGCGGCTTCCACCGCGTAGTAGAGCGGAGGGTGCACGCCCTTCCACACCGGCTCCTCGTGCCACGGAGGAACCGGCAGCGGCCGGGGCAGCCGGCGCTCCCGGGCGAGGAATCGGGCGTAGTCGAGGTGGCGTGGCTCGTCGGGCTTCTCGAAGAGCGGCACCACGACGGCGAAGCCCAGGGCCACGGCAAGATGCGCGGCGAGCACGGGCCGGAGCGTCTTCACGGCGGGCCGTACGCGCCCCACACGGCCGTGAGCCCCGCCGCGTCGGCGGCGAGCAAGAGGCCGACCGCGGACCACGCCACCGCGGCTTCACCCCACGTCACGCCCGCCCGCCGCAGCGGTCCGGCCCACCCCTTGAGCCCCGCGGCGAGCAGGATGGCGAACGGCGCGAGCGACGCGAACAGGTAGCGCCCCTGCATCGTCGTGAAGGTGAGGTTCTCGACGACCAGCCCCGCGAGCGAGACGAGCCCGTGGCCCGCCAGCAGCCACGGGATCCACGGCGACGCGAACGCCGGCCGGCCTCGGGCCGTTCGTCCTCTCCCCCAGCGCAGTGCCAGCCCCGCGAGCCCCGCCGCGCACAGGCCGGCCAGCGCCACGGTGACCCCCGGCCGCGTCGGAATATTCATCCAGCCGAAGCGGCCCCAGAAGGAACTGAACACCTCGCGCGGGAACGCGCTCCCGAACGCGGTGAAGTACGGCGACGTCAGCGCGCGCGGGGTCACCTCCTCCCGGTAGCCCGCCGCCCGGACGCGCAGCCCGAACGCGTCCCCGGTCTCGCGCGCGAGCCGGACGTGCCACCAGCCGCCCGCCAGGATGACGCACGCCGCGCAGAGCGCCGCGTGGGCCGCCACGCGCGCGCGCCAACCCGGAGCTCGAGCGAAAGGGCGCCCCCGCGCCGCCAGCACGACGCACGCGAGCGCGAACGGCACCGAAGCCGCCGTGGTCTGCTTCACGAGCAGGCCCAGCCCGGCGGCGGCCCCCAGACCCGCCACCCGCCGAGCCGGCCGTCCCGCCGCGCCCCGCAGCAGGTGGCGCAGCCCCAGCCACACCGTGAGCGCGGCGCACAGGTTCGCGAGCCCGTCGTTCGTGATCCCCCCCGCGAGGAAACAGAACTGCGGATTCAGGCCCACCAGCGCCGCCGCCACGGCGGCGAACCGCGCGTCCCCGCCGAGCGCGAGCCGCGCGGCCCGCCACGCGCAGAAGACCGTGAGCACGCCCCAGAGCAGCCCCGGCAGCCGCAGCAGGCGCAGCACCGTGAACGGGTAGCGGTACGGGAACCGGTCGCGGGCGTCCGGCACGTACATCCGCTCGCCGGCGCCGCCGAAGGCGAACCCCCGGGGGTCGACGACGGGAATCGCGCCGGGCGGGACGGGACCCCGCTCCGCGCGGCGGACCCGTCCCAGGCGGTAGACCGGGCTCGACGCGATCCCCCGGACGCCGAGCGGATCGGCCGCGAGCAGCACCGCGGCCTCCCCGGCGTAATAAAGAGGAGGGTGCACGCCCTTCCAGATCGCCTCCTCGTGCCAGGGGAAGGCGGGAAGGGGCCGGGGCAGGCGGCGCGCGCGGGCGAGAAAGCGGACGTATTCGAGATGGTGCGGCTCGTCGGGCTTCTCGAACAAGGGCACCACGAGCGCGAACGCCAGCGCCGCGGCGACATGCGCGGCGAGGACGAAGCGGATCACTCCGCCGCGCGCCGCCCGAAGACCAGCGTCACGCTCGCCACGGCGGCCAGGCCGTTCCGGGTGTCCCCGAAATCCACGACGCCCGAGGGGCCGCGCTGCTTCACGTGCGTGGTGACGAGCAGCCACTCCAGGGCGAGGTCCGCCCGGAGCGCCCCCCCGCTCCAGCCGGTCCCCACGGTCCAGCCCGTCACGTCCTGCTTGAAGGACGCGGGCGCGAACGCCTGCACGGCCGCGCTCGCGGTCGCGCGGACCGTCGCGGGCAGGGGGTCCTGCCGGATGAAGAACCCGGCCCGCAGGGGGAGGGTCCCCCGCGCGAGCTTGAGGGGCCACTCCACGCCCATGCGGGACTGGATCGCGACCTCGGAGCGCTCGTCCGCGTACCCCTCCAACGGCGTGCCGCGGAAGAGGGTCGCCCCGCCGCGGATCACGGGGGGGACACCCCGCAACCCCGCCCCCGGCACTCACCGCCCGAAACGTCCCCCGCC
>CAYHEI010000210.1:4635-5836 GCA_964355385.1 uncultured bacterium
GAAGAGGGTCGCCCCGCCGCGGATCTCGGAGAGAAACTCGAGATCCGCGGCCAGCGTCAGATCCTGCCAGAACGTCACCGCGCCGCCGAGCCCCACGCGCTCCTGGGCCGGGCGGGACACGTCGTCGCGGTACAGGGCGCCGCCCGCGGCCTGCGTCCACGCGCGGCCCTTGAGCACGCCCGCGTGCATGACGCGCAGGCCGACGCTCCCCTCCGGCACGGGCCGGTACAGGACGCCCACGATCGCCGCCGGCCCTTCCAGCGTGCGGCGCGTTTCCACCTTGCGCAGCCGGTCCACGGCGCCGTCGGCGGCCCGCGTCGCCTCGACCTCCACCGCGTCGCGCGCGAGCCCGCTGAGCCAGGCGCCGCCCAGGGCGAGCCGCGCGTCGCCGTCGGCGAACTCGGCGATCCAGCACGCGCCGGCCGCGTGCAGCGCCTCGTCCTGCCGCAGCCGGGTGTTGCCGGACTCGTACGTCGCGCTCAGCGGCGCCGGGGCGCCCGGGCGCTCCACGAGTCCCCGGTCGAGCGGTTCCGTGAGCTCCAGCGCGCGGTGCTCGACCTCCCACAGGCCCAACGCCAGGCGGCCGGCGCGCGTCCGGGGCGTCACGATGCCGAATCCGGTCGGCGCCGTCACGTCGAAGCTCCGGGTCGTGGTCACGCCCGCGTTGAACGCGTACCCGGAGAACGTGAGGCGCGCCCACGAGGCGCCCAGCGACACGACACCCTCGTCGAAGCCGAGCGCGAACGCGGACGCGGCGGGATTGTCCTCCAGCTCGCCCGACCCGCCGCGCAAGCCGACCCCGACGCCGCCCAGCCCCGCGAGCGCGGCGCCGGGGGACGCGGAGCCGGGCGCGAACGCGAGTGTCAGCATGAGCAGGAGGGCCATCACGGCAAAGTCTATCACGGCGCTCCGCCCTCCATGATCCGCCGCGCCTCCGCCGCGCGCTTGAGGCGCACGAGCGTGAGCGCCAGGTTCTGCCGCGCCGCCGCCGATCCGGGCGCCAGGCGCAGCGCGCGGCGCTGCGCGGCCTCGGCCCCGGCGAGCCGCCCGGACGCGCCCAGGATGTTGCCCAGGTTGTTCCACGCGTCCGCGAACCCGGGGTTGAGCGCCGCCGCACGGCGGTAGGCGGCCTCCGCGCCCCGCGCGTCGCCCGCCGCCTTCAGGGCGAGGCCGCGCTCGTGGTGCAGCTCGGGGAAGTCCG
>CAYHEI010000211.1:0-2481 GCA_964355385.1 uncultured bacterium
CGCAGCCGGGGGGGCCCCACAGGACCAGGGAGCGGAGGCGATCGTGCTCGATCAGGGTGCGGAGCGGCTTACCCGGTCCGAGGAGGTGCTCCTGGCCGACGAACTCGTCGAGGGTGCGTGGCGCCATGCGCCGCGCGAGCGGCGGCCGGGCGAGCGAGGAAAACATACCGGCCTGTTCCATGGGGGTGGTCAATGATAAATCCAGGCGCCGCCTCTGCCGTCGGGGGGTACTCAAAGTTGAACCCGAAATACAGGTGGGGCTTCCGGGCGGGGGATTAGTTACTCCCTCATTCTAGGGGGAGCGTGCACACCACCGCTTGATCGAGGCCCCGATCACTTTGGTGTCGGTTCAATTTTTTCCTTCCGCCTTACGTACAGCGCAGGGCCTGATCCGCACTATAGGGAGACAGGCGTGCACTGTCAAGTCCGACCCCCCCTCCCGGCCTGCTCGGATGGAGCGTATTTGACCATGCATGGGCGGAAGCATAGTATCTAGTTCCGCAATAGTAGCTATAATGATGATCACCACGATGCCGGACCGCCGTTCCACCATCTTGCTCGTCGAGGACAACCCGGACGACGAATTGCTCGCCGTTCGCGCCCTGAAGAAGCATCACGTCGCGAACGAGGTCGTGGTGGCGCGGGACGGCGTCGCGGCGCTGGCCTACCTGGCCGCGGCGGGGGAACGCGCCGCGCGCGGCGAGCCGGGCCTGCCGCAGGTGGTGCTGCTCGACCTCAAGCTGCCCAAGCTCGACGGGCGGGAGGTGCTCGAGCGCATCCGCAAGGACGCAGCGACGCGCACGCTGCCCGTCGTGATTCTCACGTCCTCCCGGGAGGAGCAGGACATCGCCGAGACCTACCGGCTCGGCGCGAACTCCTTCATCCGTAAGCCGGTGGATTTCGACCAGTTCTCCGAGTCGATCCGCCAGCTCGGCCTCTACTGGCTCGTCCTGAACGAGCCCCCTCCGGACACGCTCCGCTAGCGGAGCACCCCATGGCTGACGGTCCCGTCCGCGTGATCCTCCTCGAGGACCAGGACGACGATGCGCTGCTCATCGAGCGCGAGCTGAAGCGGGGCGGGATCGCATTCACCGCCCGGCGGGCCGTGGACCGGCCGTCCTTCATCGCGGCCCTGCAGGAGCTTCAGATGGACCTCATTCTCTCCGACAACCGGCTGCTCGGCGGGTTCACCGGGAGCCAGGCGCTGGAACTGGCCGTGGAGGCCTCGCCCGCCACCCCCTTCGTCTTCGTGTCCGGAACGATCGGCGAGGAAGCCGCGATCGAAACCATGTGCCAGGGCGCGACCGACTACGTGATCAAGGACCACCTCGCTCGGCTCATTCCCGTCGTCAAGCGCGCGCTGCGCGAGTCCGCTGGTTCCCGGGAGCGGGCGCGTCTCGAGCGGGAGATCCTCCAGGCGCAGAAGATGGAGTCGCTCGGACGCATGGCGGGCGCGGTCGCCCACGACTTCAACAATCTCCTCGCCATCATCATGGGCAATGCCGAGCTGCTGGAAAGCTCGGCGGCGGATGCCGCGCGCACGGCGCTCAGGGGAGGCGTGATCCTGCAGGCCGCAGAGCGGGGCCGGGAACTGACGTCGCGGCTGCTCGCGTTCAGCCGGGGCCAGACGGCGGAGTCGAGCGAGTTCGACCTTAACGCGCGGGTCGCGGCCTTCGGCCCGATGTTCGTCAGCCTCCTCGGGCCGGGCATCGAACTGAAGACCGAATGGCACCGGGGACCGCTCCCGCGGCGCGGGAGTCCGGGGCAGATCGACCAGGTGAGCATGAACCTGCTGGTGAACGCCAAGGACGCGATCGGGGGTCCCGGCGAGGGGGTGATCCGGACGGCACGGCTTGAATCGCCCGACATGCCTCCGACGGGATTCCCGCTCCTCCCCCCCGGAAGCTACGCGATGCTGACGCTGCGGGACAGCGGATCGGGCATGACCGCGGAGGTGAAGGCCCGCCTCTTCGAGCCGTTCTTTACGACGAAGGAGCCGGGGCGCGGGACCGGGCTGGGGCTCGCGACGGTGTATGGCATCGTCAAGCAATACGGCGGCGGGATCGCGGTGGAGAGCGCGCTTGGTCAAGGAACCGAGTTCCGCATCGTTCTCCCCCTCGCGACGGTGGACCGGGAGGGGGGGGTGGCGACGGCCCGGGGCAACGGCAGCACCGTCCTGGTGGTGGACGACGAGGAATGCGTGCGGGAGTTCGTCCGGCACGTCCTCGAGGCGGCCGGGTGCCACCGCGTCGTGACGGCCGCCGGCGGGCTCGAGGCGGTCGCGCTGCTCGAACGTGCGCCGGCGACGATCGGCCTGGTGCTCACCGACGTCATGATGCCCGGGGTGAAAGGCGTCCAGGTGGCCCGGCGGGCGCGGGAGCTGTGGCCCGGCATCCCGGTCCTGTTCATGTCGGGCTCGGAGACGGCGGCCACCGAGGCGGTGCTGGAGATCCCCGGCTCGACGAGGCTGGCGAAGCCCGT
>CAYHEI010000211.1:2491-5815 GCA_964355385.1 uncultured bacterium
GAAGCCCGTCTCCCCTTCCGATCTCTTGCGCGCGGTCCGCCTGGCGTTCGCCGCTTGACGGCGTGACCCTGCACGAGCGGCTCGCGCGGTGGGGCCGGTGGGCCGGAGGCGGCGTCCTGGCGCTCGGCCTCCTCGTCCTCATCGGCTGGCTGGTGGGCAACGAGGCGCTGAAGAGCGTCCTGCCGGGGTTCGTGAGCATGAAGGCCAACACCGCCATCGGTTTCGCGCTCGCCGGACTGGCGCTGATCCGTTCGGATCGCCCCGGCGGTCGCACGATCGGCCGCATGGTGGCCGTTCTCCTGCTTGGGCTCGGTGGGACGACGCTGGCGGAGTACCTGACGGGCTGGAACGCGGGCCTCGACGAGGCCTTCTTTCGGGACCTCGCGCGGCCCGTGGCGACGCCGTTGCCCGGCCGCATGGCCCCGATGACGGCGTTGAGCTTCATCTTCCTCGCCGCCGGTATCGCCGCACCGGGCACCGGGCGACCTGCGTCGATTCGACAGGTCGCGCCGTTCCTCGCGGTGGCTCCGTCCGCACTTGTACTCATGGGCTACGCGTTCGGCGGCGCGACCGGATCTCAGTATCAGTACACCCGGATGGCCCTGCACACCGCAGTGGGCTTCCTCGTCGGCGCGACGAGCCTGCTGCTGAGCACGCCGTCGTCCGGGGTCGTTGGGCTGCTTGCGAGCGACCAGATCGGCGGAAGGATGGCGAGGCGCTTGGCGCCCTGGGCGTTGGTGGGCGTGCCGTGCCTCGGCTGGCTCCGACTGAAGGGACAGCACCTCGGCATGTATGACACGGGTTTCGGCCTCGCGCTGATGGTGACGGTGCTCGTGGGGACGTTCTTGGTTCTGATCTGGTGGAACGGAGTCTGGCTGGATCGGGTCGACGGCGGCCGTCGCCGGGCCGAAGAAGAACTTCAGCGGCTGAACACGGCGTTGGAGCTGCGCGTCGAGGAGCGCACGATGGAACTGGCGGCGTCGAACCGAGAGCTCGAATCCTATTCCCACTCCGTCTCGCACGATCTGCGGTCGCCGTTGCGCGCCATCGACGGGTTCAGCCGCATCCTGCTCGAAGACTACGCGGAGAAACTCGACGATTCCGGCAAGGACTACCTGGGGCGCATCGTGCGGGGCTGCCGCCGGATGGGGCAGATTATCGACGATCTCCTGAAGCTCTCCCGTATCGGCCGATCCGAGCTGCGGACGGAGGACGCCGACCTGGGCGTGCTCGCGCGCGAGATCGCGGAGCGGCTCGCGGGGGGCGACTCCGGACGAAAGGTGGAGTTCGTCGCGCCCGCGAGCCTCCCCGTCCGGGGCGATCCGGGTCTCCTACGGGCGGCGCTCGAGAACCTCCTGGACAACGCCTGGAAGTTCACCGCCAAGGCGTCCGGATCCCGGGTCGAGGTCGGCGTGAAGCGCGGGGACGGCGAGCGCGTCTATTTCGTCCGCGACAACGGCGCCGGCTTCGACATGCAGTACGCCGGCAAGCTCTTCGGGGCCTTCCAGCGGCTGCACACCCTCGAGGAGTTCCCCGGCACGGGCATCGGCCTCGCGACGGTCCGGCGCATCGTCGCGCGCCACGGTGGCCGCGTCTGGGCCGAGTCCGAAGTGGGGAAGGGCGCCACGTTCTACTTCACGCTGAGTCCGGCGTAACCCGGCATGTCACATGTCAGGCCCTGACCCCAATTGAGTTACAATTCAGACATGGGATTGACGACGGTGAAGGTGGAGGTCGGGAACCCTTCGGATCCTGCTCGTTTCGAGGCCGTGGAGTTCCTGGTCGATTCAGGGGCGATCTATTCCGTAGTGCCCGAACCCGTGTTGGCTCGGCTGGGGATTCTCTCGCTTGGAGAGCAGGAGTTTCGGCTTGCCAACGGCGAAGCGATCCATCGCAAGAAGGGGATCGCGGCGTTTCGCTACCTGGACAAGATCGGCGGGGCCGACGTGATCTTCGGCGAACCCGGCGACAGCCTGCTCCTGGGCGCGTTCACGCTTGAGGCCCTCGGGCTGGCGCTCGACCCGCTCAAGCGCGAACTCAAGCCGCTCCCCATGATCCTCGGAGGCTACGAACCACCCCGCCGCGAATGAAGAGGTCTTCCCGGACATGAGCGGATTACCCGACATTCCACCTGAGGAATTTGAGGCGCATCGGCTCATAGAGGACAAGTTTGGTCATTACAGGGCGGCCGGAATCGCCCTCTCCTTGACCCTGATCACGCTGGCATCAGGCTTGATCGTGTGGGCGAACACTCGGCTGGAACCATCGCGGTTCGTCCAGGTGCTCTCGCTTGTCATGGTGGCATGCATCGGGGCGTGCGTATTCCTTCAGTTCTCGCATTACATGGGTACTCGGCATGAGGCGCGGGCACATCTTGGTCAGTCGAATTTCAAAGCTGCGACCTGGTGGTTCGATCGGGAGGACGTAGCGGTCTACCTTTCGATCGCCCTCTTTGTGGTTGGAGTGTGTCTCGCGGCTGGAAGATATTTCTGCACTTGTTGAGTAGAACTCAGGGGGAATTGGCGCGTGAGAGTATTTCTGAGATCGAGGGGGCCGAGGCGACTGTAATCTGAATTCCCGCGCGCTTGCGGGGGTCGGGCTCGGGGGTCAGCTTCAGGTCGGAATAGAGCGGGCTGAGGACTTCGCGGACGACCGGCTCCAGCGCGGCGTAGGTCGCGGGGGCGTTGGGGGTGGCGAGGCGGTCGTTCACGCAGATCGAGAGGTGATTCGGGGTCAGCGTGATCTTGCCCTTCGCCTCGGATTCTTGCTCCAGCAGGGCGCAAGCCTTCAGGCACTCGCGCAGGGCGCGGCGGAGGTGCTCAGCCGGGGTTCCTTCGGGCGGACGCCTTTGGCTGTAGACCATTCCCAGCTTGCCGTCCTCGGCGTCCAGCACCCACTGGCCCTCGTGCGCGACAAGCAGGACGCCCGGGCCGTTCGCGACGTGCGTGTACTCGGCCACATCCACGAGGATGCCGTCCAGCTTGTGGCCCGCGATCCAGCGATGGAAGACCGGGATGAACGGCCGCAGATCGGGCACTGGCCCCGGCGCGGCAAAGACTTTGACCACGGCCTTGCGCAGATCGAGCGAAGCGACCGCGGCTGACATCCTACAGAACCTCGACTTTCATTCCGCTGGCCTCGGCGACGTGGCCCATGAAGCTGTGGATGGCCTCGAGGAAGAGCTGAGCCTCCTCGACCCGGCTGTGGACGGCGTCGGCGGTGGCCGTGGCGATGGGCTGGTCGTGCGCCTTGTTGTAGAGGCGGACGAACGACTTGTGACCCGCGGGGACGTTCTGAAAGAAGACGCCCGACATGGGATCGGGG
>CAYHEI010000212.1:0-5781 GCA_964355385.1 uncultured bacterium
CCACCGTGCTGGGCGCCGCGGTGAACAAGGTGGTGTTCGAGCCGCTGGGCTACTACGGGTACGGGTACGCCTACGGTTACGGCTACGGGACGGCGCCGCAGGCGCCCGCCGGGGCCGCGCCGCCGGCCGGCGCCGGGCCGGGGTGACCGGGACGGAACTCCGCTCGTGACCGCGGCGCTGCTCGGCGCGGTCTGCGCGAGCCCCTTCCTCTTCGGCTGCGTCGAGCCCTGGTCCCGGGGGCTCCTGGAACTCGCGATCTTCGCGCTGACGGCGGTTCAGCTGGCGCGCGCGCCCTTCGCCTGGCGGCGGGTGCCGCCGCACGCGTGGGGGATCTTCGCGGTGGCGGGCCTGGCGGCCGTGCAGGCGCGCGCGCCCCTGTCCGCCCTGGCGGCGGCCGGGGGGCCCGCGACTTCCTCGGCGTGGGCGTCGGCCGCGACGGCCCGGCTCTGGGCCGCATACGGGTGCCTCGCGTGGCTGGCCGCGGTCGAGCTGCGCTCGCGGCGGCGCGTGGAGCGGGCGGCCTGGGCGCTCGTGGCCGCGGGGACGGCCGTCGCCGTGATCGGCATCGTGCAGAAGGGCAGCGGGGCGGACGCCTTCTACGGCCTGCGGTCGATCCCGGGGCGGTTCACGGTCTTCGGCCCGTACTTCTACAAGAACCACGCCGGCGGGCTGCTGGCGATGACCTGCGCGCTGACCGCCGGTCTCCTGCTCGCGCGCGCCGCCGCCTACGCCGGCGGACGGACGATCGGGGAGCTCGCGAACTTCTGGTCGTCCCAGGCGCTGTTCGGGGCGGCGCTCGCGGTGCAGGGCGTCGGCATCTGGATGTCGGGGTCGCGCGGGGCGTTCCACTCGCTCGCGGGCGGCGCGGCGGCGGTGAGCGTGCTGGCGATCCTCGGGTTCGCGGGGCGGCTGCGCCGCGCGCGGTGGACGGTCGCGCTGCTGGTGGGCGTGGCGGCGTATGCGGCGTTCGTGGTGTCCTTCCCGCACCTGGTGGACGCCGAGGAGGGGAAGCTCGCCGGATCGCTGCTCGCGCGGGTCCGGATCTGGGAGTCCGCCTGGGCGATGCTGCGCGCGCGGCCCTGGTGGGGTTTCGGGCTGGGGACGTTCGAGTACGCCTACCCGCCGCTCCACGGCGCGCTGAGCGAGATCGGCGTGGTCGAGCACGCGCACGCGGAGTGGCTGGAGCTCCTGTGCACGGGGGGCGTCGTGGCGGTCGTCCTCTACGGGGCGGGACTTCTGGTGCAGCTCGCGTTCGCGGTACGCGCGTGGTGGCGATGGCAGGAGCCGCCGATGCGGCGGCTCCTGGGCGGCGCCCTGGCGGCGGCGTTCGTGTTCATCGTGCACGGGCTCGCGGAGCTGAACTTCCAGTCGCCCGCGAACGCGGCGGTCTTCCTCGTGGTCTCGGTGCTGGTGTTCGCGCCGCAGCGGCGCGGCGCGGCGGAGGAGGGGGAGCGCGTGCCGCAGCATGCCGCGGGGTGGCCCGGGCGCGTCCTGGGGCTCGTCCTCGCGCTGGGGGGGCTCAACGGAACGGTCCGGGAGCTGGGCGGCTGGTGGTGCGCGCACGAGGCGGTGGAGGCGGACCTGCCGGCGCGCGTGCGGCTCTACACGACGGCGCTGCACCGGGTGCCGGGGCATCCGGGGTACGCGCGGGAGCTGGGGGTGGCGCTCCTGTGGCTGGGGGAGGAGACCCCCGCGGCGCGGCGGGCGTTCGCGCGGCAGGCGATCCTGGCGGCGGACCGGGGGCTCGCCGGGACGCCGGACCACGCGGGGTTGCTGGAGGTGAAGGGCACCGCGGTGTGGTGGCTGGGGCGGCGGGAGGAAGGGAAGGCCCTGCTGGCGCGCGCGCGCGCGCTGCGGCCCTGGCTCGATCCTCGGGCGTCTTGGGCCTCGGTGCGGGTCCGTCCGGCGAGAACCCGCTAATGCTCATCTGTTGAGTAAAATTACTCAATCGTTGAGTAAGACTGGTATGCTGGAGCCGGGATGACCAAGCCGGCGTATCAGCGGAGCCTGGTGGCGGAGATCCGGGCCGGACTCGACCGGGGGACGCCGCTCCTGCACATCATGATCGGCCCCCGGCAGACGGGCAAGACCACGGCGGCCGCGCAGGTCGCGGCGGCGTGGCGCGGCGAGGTCCACGAGGCCGCCGCGGACGCGGCCGTGCCGCATGGGCCGGAATGGATCCAGCTGCAATGGGAGCTGGCCCGCGCGAAGCGACGGCCGGGCAGGAGGGTGCTGCTGGTGCTCGACGAGATCCAGAAGGTCCGCGGGTGGAGCGAGACGGTCAAGGCGTTGTGGGACCGGGACCGCCACGCGCTGCGGGTGCTGCTCCTGGGCTCGTCGTCGCTGCTCGTGCAGCACGGGCTCACCGAGAGCCTCGCGGGACGGTTCCTGCTCCACCGCTGCGGACACTGGAGCTGGCCGGAGATGCGCGCCGCCTTCGGGTTCGGCTTCGACGATTGGATCTACTTCGGTGGGTATCCGGGCGCGGCCGCGTTCATGCGGACTCCCGAGGCCTGGGCGCGCTACATCAACGACGCGCTCGTGGAGACGGTGATCGCGCGCGACGTGCTCCAGCTCTCCGCCGTCGCGAAGCCCGCCCTCTTGCGCCACCTGTTCGGGCTCGCGGCGACCCATCCCGCCGAGATCCTTTCTTACACCAAGATGCTCGGCCAGCTCTCGGACGCGGGCAACACGACCACGCTGGCCCATTACCTCGTCCTGCTCGAGGGGGCGTTCCTCATCAGCGGACTCGAGGCGTACAAGGGCGGCCGGATGCCCCGGCGGGGGAGCAGTCCCAAGCTCGTCGTGTGGAACAACGCGCTCGTCAACGCGGTGCGGGGGGACGCGCCCGCGACCGCGCGGGCGGACCGGGCCTGGTGGGGTCGGTTGGTGGAGAACGCCGCCGGGGCGCACCTCCTCGGCCACCTGGCGGGGCCGGGCCACCGGGTGTTCTACTGGCGGCAGGGCGACGACGAAGTGGACTACGTCGTCAAGACGCCCAAGGACCTCTGGGCCGTCGAGGTCCGGTCGGGCGCCGCGCGGGGCGAGCGCGGGTTGCGGGCGTTCCTGCAGAGCCATCCCGGGGCGCGGCCCTTCATGGTGGGGGAGGGCGGGCTGCCGGTCGAGGAGTTCTTCGCCCGTCCGCCCCAGGAGATTTTCGGGTAGCGGCGCGAAGGCCGCCGTGGCCGCGCGGACGAGCAAAGGTCTTGCCGGCGCGCGCGGCGGCGCTGCGGCCCTGGCAGGCGCCCCGCGCTTCCCTTGTCCGACCCAAGCGCGTACAATGATCCCATGTCCTTGACGATTCGCAAAGGGTTCGTCGCGGCGGTCGGGCTGGCCGCGCTCGCCGGCGTCGCGTTCGCCGCCGAGGCGCCGGTCCCGACGCTGGAAACCGCGGTGGGGATGGTGCGGGTCCGGCTCAAGGCGGGCTCGCCGTGGACCGGGGCGTCCGCGGGGATGCGCTTGCCGGACGGGCTGACGCTGCGGACCGCGGCGAACTCCCGCGCGATCGTCCGGTACGGGCCCACGGACCTGGTGCGGCTGGCGCCGCTCACGGAGCTGACGGTGGGGTCGATCCGGTACAAGAACGGCGGATTCGCGGCGTCGCTCGTCCAGCTCGCGGTGGGGCGGGTGCGCGTGATGCTGCGGCGCGTGCAGCGGTCGGCGGAGCCGGACTTCGTGACCGTGGCGGGTTCCGCGGTGTGCGCCGTCAAGGGGACCGTCTTCGAGGTGGACCGGCCGGACGCCTCGTCGCCGGACGGCGTCTCGGTGCGCGTGGACGACGGCGCGGTCCTGATCGGGCAGACGCGCGGGGACGCCCGGACCGACTTCGTCCGAACCTTCGACGCGATCACGCACGGCCGGGGCGGGCGCGAGGTGCCGCGCGGCTTCGGGATGACGGTGGATCGGGGCGCGCCGCTGCCCGAGCCGGCCAAGGTGGCGCCGCGGGCGGGCATGGACCTGGTGAGCGCGGCGGGGCGCGTGTTCGTGGTCGCGGGCGGGACGCGGGCGGAGATCCACGCGGGTGAGTCGGTGCCGGCCGGCGCGAAGGTCGAGGTCGAGGGCGGGACGGCGGTGCTCGCGAGCGGTCAGACCTCCGTGGAGGCCCCGGCGGGGTCCTCGTTCACGCACACGGAGGTGAACCGGGGCGGCGAGGTGGTGGTGAAGGTGGCGGTGGAGGCGGGGTCGCCGAGCCTCACGCTGGATTCCGGCTCGGGCAGCGTGACGGTGGCGGGCGGGCAGTCGGCGTCCGCGCAGGAGGGACAGGCGCCGACGGCGCCCGTCGGGCCGGCGGCGCCGCCCGCGGGCCAGGTCGCGTCCGCGCCCGTGGCGCCGTCCGAGCCGCTCGTCCCGGGCGCCCAGCCCCGGACCGACGACCCGTCCCACCCCCCCCCCCCCCCCGCCACCCAGAACCCCGCCGTACCGACCCTTTCGCCCTCCGCGCCGAAATAGTTCGCGTCCGCTCTCCGGCGCCCCGTCCCACGCCGAGCGCTTCACGCATTGTCGCCCCCGGTTTGACCACTTAGATTGACCATGGTATGGTGAGGCTCGGGACCTCACCCAGATGCAACAGATGGCGATTTCCAAGTTCAAGGCGCAGTGCCTGGCCGTCCTGGAGCAGGTGCGGCGGGGGCGCAAGGCCATCCTGATCACCAGGTTTGGCCGGCCGGTCGCGGAGGTCGTTCCTCCCACGGTGCCGCGGCGGGCGAAGGACTGGATGGGGTCGTTGCGCGGCACGATCACATTGACCGGGGATCTCGTGGCACCGGCAGCCGATGAGCACGATTGGGAAGTGCTCCGCTCCTGAAGCTGCTTCTCGACACGCATATCTGGATCTGGAGTCTCGGTGAACCGGACCGGCTCTCGCGACCTGCGGCGCGTGAACTGCGAAACCCAGCCAATGAATTGTGGCTCTCTCCCATCAGCGTATGGGAGTTCCTGCTCCTCGTGGAGAAAGGCAGGGCCACACCCGCCGGGGGAGCCGAGCGCTGGCTGGCCATGGCGTTCGAGCAGCTCCCCTTGAACGAGGCGGTCTTGACCCATGAGATCGCCCGGGAGAGCCGCCGGATGACGCTGTCACACCAGGATCCGGCCGATCGGTTCATCGCGGCGACGGCGCGGGTCATGGAGTTGACGCTGGTGACGGCCGATGAACGGCTCCTCCGCTCGAAGGAGACACGCGTGCTGGCGGGTTGACCTCCGTTTCCGGCGCGTCAGGCGCGGAAGTGCCGGAGCGCCTCCGCGACGCGGCGTTCGAGCAGCGCGGCGGCGTCGCGCAGCGCCGTCCGCGGGGTCACCCCCCGCCCCACGAGCCCGTAGGCGGCGTCGAGCCCCAGGCGCGCGGTCTCCCGCGGCCCGAGCCACACCCGCCCCGCGAACGCCAGCACGGGGACGCCCGCGCGCTTCGCCGCGCGGGCGACCTGCGACACGAGCTTGCCCATCGCCGTCTGGGCGTCCAGGTTGCCCTCGCCGGTGAGGACGAGATCGGCGCGGCGGACCCGCTCCGCGAACCGGAGCTGCCGGAAGAGCCAGGGCGCGCCGGGGCCCAGGCGCGCGCCCGCGAAGGCGGCGACCTGCTCCAAGAGCTCGCCGTAGCTCAGGGAACGCTTCGAGTCGGTCACCGGGCTGTCGTAGAGCAGCGCCGTTCGATCGCCGTGACCGGCCGCCACGTGCCGGTCCACGGCGTTGAAGCAGGTGTTGAGGGTCCCGTCAGGGAACCAGCGGTAGAACGGGGGGTTCGACCGGTCCAGCAAGGTCTGTGGTGCGCGGATCCAGTCGACCAGC
>CAYHEI010000213.1:0-5746 GCA_964355385.1 uncultured bacterium
ATGGCCTCGAAAACGACGCTGAACTGACCGTCGTACTTGCGTTCCAACTCATCGAGCCGGCGGGCGAGTTCCTTGTGCGTGGCGAGGAAACGGCGGATTCGGACAAAGGCGCGCACCACCTCAAGACTGACTCGCACCGCCCGGCCACTCCTGAGGACACTCGACAGCATCAGCGCCCCGTGTTCGGTGAATGCGCACGGAAGCGTCGCCGCGTACTTCAGTCGCCGGAGGTGGTCACAATCTGTGACCACCTGGTGCTTCTCGGACCGCGTCAGCCGAAACATGAAGTCGCCGGGGAAGCGGTCCTGGTTGCGCCTGACGGCCTGATTGAGGGCTTTCGTTTCCACGCCGTAGAGGCACGCCAAGTCCGCGTCGACCATCACCCGGTGTCCTCGGATCAGGAGGATCAACCGTTCGATTCGCTCCGTCGGCACGACGAGGTTGTTTCCATTGTTGGAGCCTCCCGAGCTTCGTCCCATTGGTCGGTTCCCTCCTCTCTGCACACCTTAGTTCGGACTCGACCGGCGGACAAGAGGGGCGATGAGCGCTTGGCCAACGGGTGGGCGAAGAGGGATGCGGATCGCCGTGAGCGCGTCCGGGCGGAAGACTACCCCCCAGGGAGCGGGGATGCCGACGAGGCGAACCTCAATTCGTCTTCGCCACGAGCGCGCCGAGCAGTTCGTGCGCGGCGGATTCGCCCGCGTGGATGGTGTCGGGCAGGCCGATCCCGTCGCACGCGGTTCCGGCCAGCGCGAGACCCGGCAGCCCCCGCACGCGTGCGCGGATGCGGGCGGCGCGCTCCACGTGCCCCACCAGGTACTGCGGCATCGAGTTCACGTGGCGGACCACGTCGGCGAAGAGCGGCTCGCCCGTGATGCCCAGCAGCACGGCGAGGTCCTCCACCGCCGCCTTCGCCAGCTCGGCGGCCTCCCAGCGGGCATGGTCGGGACGCGCCGCGCCGCCCATGAACGCGCGCAGCAACACGCGGCCCTCCGGCGCGCGCTCCGGGAACTTGACGCTGCTGAACGTGCACGCCAGGACCTCGCGGCGCTCGACGTCGGGCGTCACGAACCCGAAGCCGTCGAGGGGGTGGCGGATCTGCTCGCGCCGGTAGCCCAGGTTCACCGTGATCGCCGTCGCGTACGGGACGCCGTCGAGCAGGTCGCCCAGCCCGCGGTCGAGCGGGCGCAAGAGCTCGCCCGCGCCGGGCGCCGGCAGGGCCAGGACGACGCCCTCCGCGTCGAACGTCGCCCCGCCCCGCGCGGTGACGCGCCAGCCGGCCCCGGACCGTTCGAGGCGCTCCGCGCGCACCCCGCACGCGAGCGTACTCGCGGGCAGCCCCTTGACCAGCGCGTCCACCAGTCCGCCCAGCCCGCCGCGCAGCGTGGCGAAAAGGCCGTAGCGGGGCCCGCTCGCCGCGGCTTCCTCGCCGCGCCCGCGCCGTGCGCGCAGACCCCGAATCACGCTGCCGTACTTCTTCTCCATCTCGAGAAACGCCGGGAAGGTCGCCCGCAGGCTGAGCGTCCGGGGGTCGGCGGTGTAGATGCCCGCGACCATCGGCTGCGCGATGCGGTCCAGCATCTCCCGGCCGAACCGCCGGGTGACGAACGAGGCGAGGCTCTCGTCCTCCACCGCGGGACCGCGCGGGAGCCAGAGGTCCGCGAGCGCGCGCCACTTCCCCGGCCAGGACAGCAGGGGGGAAATCACGAACGGCAGGATCCGGGTCGGGCCGAGCAGGTAGAACCCCTCGGGGATCGGGAGCAGCCGGCTCCGCTTGATTACGAAGCTCCGGCGCAGGGACGGATTGGTGCCGACGATCTCGCCGCCCAGCCCGAGGCGCCGGATCAGGTCGAGCCCCCAGGGCTTGATCGTGATGAAAGAATCGGGGCCCGCTTCCAGGAGGAAGCCCTCGCGCCGCGTCGTCCGAGTCGCGCCGCCGGGCTCCCCAGCCGCCTCCAGCACCTTGACCGCACAGCCCCGCGCCACGAGCTTGAGCGCTGCGGCCAGCCCGGACACCCCGCCGCCGATCACGACGACGCTGGTCATGCGATCTCCTCGACGAGGTCCGCCAGCAGGGCCGTGAACGCCGGGTGCGTGCCGGGAGTGCCCACCCGCGCGAAGACGAGCCCTGCGGCTGCCGCCGAAGCCGCCGCGGCATGATCCAGGTCGTAGAGCACCTCGACGTGGTCCGACACGAACCCGATGGGCGCCACGAGCGCCGCCCGCGCCCCGCACCGCGCCTCGTCGCGGAGCACGTCGCTCACGTCGGGCTCCAGCCAGCGGGACCGGGGATCGCCGCTGCGGCTCTGCCACGCGAGCCGCCAGGCGTGGTTTCCGAACCGGGCCGCCAGCAGATCGCCCGTGCGCCGGATCTCCGCCGCGTAACCGGCCGACCCGGCGGACGCCGCCGGGACGCTGTGGGCCGTGAAGATCCAGGACGCGTGCGAGCGGACCGGCTCGGGCAGGCGCGGCAGCGCCTCGCGCACGCGCGCCGCGAGCGCATCGATGAACTCCGCGCGCCCCCCGAACGGCGCGGCGACCCGCACGGCGGGCGCGCGCGGGCCGAGCGCGCGCATCGCCGCCGCGAGCGCGGCGTCGTACCGCCCTCGGCTGGCTTCCCCCCCGTGCGGCGCGAGCACCACCACGACCACTCCACGCCGGCCCTCGTCCGCGAGCGCGCCGAGCGCGTCCGCGAGGAACGGCCGCCAGTTGCGCATGCCCACCCGGACCGGCAGCGGCCGGCCGCGACGGGCCAGCTCGGCTTCGAGCGCAGCGGCTTGCGCCCGGGTCAGCGCGCCGATCGGCGACAGGCCGCCGATCGCCTCGTAGTGGCGGGCGACCTCCTCGAGCCGTTCGGGCGGCGCGCCGCGCCCGCGCAGCGCCTCTTCCAGGAACGGCCGGATCTCCTCCCGCGCCTCCGGGCCGCCGAACGCGAGCAGCAGGACCGCGTCAGCCTTCGGCGTCACCGGCGCGACAGTTCATGGACGGAGTCCACGAGCGCCTTCACGTGGTCCACCGGCGTGCCCGGCAGGATGCCGTGCCCCAGGTTGAACACGTGCCCCGGCCGGCCGGCCGCCTCGTCCAGCACGCGCCGCGTCTCGGCCCGGATCGCGGCGGGCGGAGCGAACAGCACCGCGGGGTCCAGGTTGCCCATGACGGCCGTGTCGCCCAGCCGTCCCCAGGCCTCCGCGAGGCTCACGCGCCAATCCACCCCGATCACGTCGCCGCCGGCTTCCCGCATCAGCTCCAGCAGCGCCCCGGTCTGCGTGCCGAAGTGGATGACCGGCGCGCCCGGGGTGATGCCGCGGATCAGCGCGCGCATGGCGGGCAGAACGAACGTCCGGTAGTCGGCGGGCGCGAGGCAGCCGACCCACGAGTCGAAGAGCTGCACCGCCTGCGCCCCCGCCGCGAGCTGGCCGTTGAGGTACTTGACGAGACCGGCCACGAGCCGCTCCAGCAGCGCGGCCCACGCGCCGGGGTCGGCGTGCATCAGCGTCTTGGTGTGGATGTAGTTGCGCGAGCCCTCGCCCTCGATCAGGTACGAAGCGAGCGTAAACGGCGCGCCCGCGAAGCCGATGAGCGGAATGTCGGCCGGAAGCGCCGCGCGGCTCTGCCGCACGGCCTCGAACACGTAGCCCAGCGACTCGGCCGGATCGATGTCGCGCAGGCGGTCCACGTCCGCGGCCCGGCGGATCGGATGCGCGATCACCGGTCCCTCGCCCCGCGTGTACTCCACCGGGAACCCCATCGGCTCGGCGACCACGAGCAGGTCGGAGAACAGGATCGCGGCGTCCACGCCAAGCCGCTCGACGGCGTTCACCGCGACCTCCGCGCAGCGCGCCGGATCGCGGCACAATTCGAGGAACCCGACGTCCTCGCGCATCACGCGGTACTCCTTCATGTACCGCCCGGCCTGGCGCATCAGCCAGACGGGTGTGACAGCCGTCGGCTCGCGGCGGCAGGCCTTCATGAACAGGCTGTCGTGCAGCGGTCCGTCCCGCGTTCCGGCGGCGACGGGGGCCCGGGCCGTCACCCGAATCTCGTCCGCGCGACGCTTCTTCCGCAAGATGTCCGGAGCCTGCGCCGCCGCGGCCAGAACGAGATGCCCCATCGAGGGATGCTCGGGCTCCACGTCCACGGCCAGGCCGAACTCTCGCAGCGCCTCGGACGTCGTCGGCCCCACGGACCCGACCACGATCCGGGCGAGCGCGAGGCGCAGCGCCCGGCCCCGCCTCTCCTGCTGGGCCACCTTCATCACATGTTCGACCTGCACCGCGCTCGTGAACAGCACCACGTCGTCGCGGCCCTCGGCCACGTCGCGCACCGCCGCCCGGAGCACCGCGGGATCCTCCGGCAGCGCCCAGCGGTACACCGGAACGCGGGTGACGAGCGCGCCGCGTTCCGCCAGACCGTCGTACAGCGCCTCGTTGGCCGTCCCGTACTCCTGCACCGCCACCTGTTTGCCCCGAACCGGCCCGCGGTCGTCGAGCGACCCGAGCATGTCCCGCCAGGTGTTCGGCTCCGGCGCGACGACCGCTGGTTTCAGGCCGAGCTGCGCCAACGCGTGGACGATCTTGGGACCGCGGCAGACGAGCGTGACGCGGCCGAGCGCCGCGACGATCCGTTCCCGCGGATGGCGGGTCTCCAGGAGCGCCACCAGCGCCCGCGTCCCTCCGCCCGTCAGGAGGATGAGGACATCCACCTTCCCCGCGAGCAACCCCTCGCCGAACGCCAGCGCCTCGGCGTTGGAGGCGGGGGGGACCTCGCGGACCGAGGGCACGATGAGCGGCTGACCGCCCTGGCCGCGGATGAGGTTCGCCATCTCCGTGGTCATCCGGCTCTCGAACGAGACCACCTTCAGTCCCGCCAGCCCGCCCGCCTGCGTCGTCGTCATCGCCTGAGGATTATAGGGCCAGGACGAGCCGGGGCGGGTCGCCCCCCGGCGGCGCCCCTTCCAGCGCGGCGCCGGCCGCGGCGGCCACCGCCGCGGGCGTGACGCCCATGAAGCCCACACCCAGATAGCCCGCGCCCGTCGCATCGTACACGGCCTGCACGCGCTCCAGCCCCTCGGCGGCCAGTTCGCGCGCCGCGGCCGGATTGCCCGCGAGGCGCTTGAGCTGCGCCGCCGCGATCTGGATCAGCCCTTGCACGAACGTGGCCTGGGCCTGGTCCGTTTCCTGGTTCGCGCGCCACACACCCTCCCAGGCCTCGTGCGCCTCCCAGTAGCAGCCCGCGTTGAAGAGGTCCACGCCGAACAGGAAGGCCTCATTCTCCTTCCACCGTTCGGCCGGGACCCGGGCGGGCGCGGGCTCCGTCCGGCCGTAGGCGTGCCCCGCCGGATCGTTCCCGTGGTGCGGCGTCCGGCCGGGCACGTAGGCGTAAGGCGGCAGCGCGCGCTGCGGACAGTATCGGGGCGGCATCCTTCCATTATGCTATGGGGATGCCGAAGCGCTTCGTCCTCGTCCTGGCCGCGGCCGGCGCACTCGCCGGCTGCGGGACCTACGTGCAGGTCCGCCACGTGCTGCCGCCGCGCAATCTCCAGACGGACCGGCTCGCCGCCATGGAGCGCGTCGCGGTGATCATGGAACTGGACCCGCCCGAGGCGCCGGCGGGCGTCGTGGGCCGGGCCGTCCAGAACGTGGTGCGCAACCTCGAGGGCGAAGCCGTGGCCGCGCTGCCGCTCTCACGGCCGGAAGCGCTCGACCTGCTCGAGGTCACGGCCGGCGCGCTCGCCTCCCCCGCCTCC
>CAYHEI010000214.1:0-5746 GCA_964355385.1 uncultured bacterium
CCGGCGGACGTCGTCCGCGGCGGGGAGCGAATCCGCGCTCGGGTTCGGGGCCGGCCTGCCGGTGGACGAGGCGCCGGGCCTTTCGCTGGGGGCCGGGGTGAAGCTCCTCGCGGCCGACCTGGGCCCGGATCGCGCGACCGGGTACGGTTTCGACGCCGGTGTTCAGCAATTGATTCCGCTGCCCTGGGCGCGGTGGGAGGCGGCGCTGGCTCTCGGCGTCGAGGACCTGCTCGGCACGCTCGCGTGGAAGGGCGGTCTCGCGGAGACGCCGGCCCGGCAATGGCGAGCCGCCGCCACCGTCCGTTGGGCGGGTGCGACCAGCCTCCTCGCGGAAGTCCGCCAGGTCCGGTCCGACCTCGGCCGCGAGGCGATCTCCGGTTTCGGCGTCGAACACGCCTTCACCTTCTACGGCGTTCCATTGGCGGCGCGGGCCGGCTGGCGGG
This sequence comes from uncultured bacterium, assembly GCA_964355385.1. Lineage (GTDB taxonomy): Bacteria > Oederibacteriota > CAKKQC01 > CAKKQC01 > CAKKQC01 > CAYHEI01. Next base: position 444 of record CAYHEI010000214.1, read on the forward strand.
ACGGCCGACTCCGCGAGGGCGTGACGACCGCGGGCCTCGGCGTCCGCTGGGGTCCGGCGCGGGCGGACTACGCCGTGGCCGGGGCGGCCCGCAGTCAGGGGACCCTGCACCTGGTCGCCTTCTCCTGGTGGTTCGGCGGCGCGGGAGCGGCGGGGTCGTTCGGGCGCGCTGCGGGGCCGCTCGCGGGCGCGGGGCGGGCCGCGGGGGCCGTCTCCGCCGTTCCGGAATCCGGCATCATGCGTTTCGCCGGTCCGTACCAGACCGTGCGTTTCTCCCTGCACGCGCCGCCGCCGGGGCCGAACGGTTCGTGGGCCCTGGTGGTCCTCGACCGCCGCCGCTCCGCCGTGTGGACGGCGGAAGGTTCCGGCGCCGTCCCGACGACGATCGAGTGGAACGGCGTCACCGCCGAGGGCGATCCGGCGCGTCCCGGCGCCTACGAGTGCCAGCTCGTCGTGCGCGGCGCGGGCACGTACCAGCGGCTCTCGGTGCCGGCTCCTTTCCGTCTCGAGCGCGCGCCGGAAGCGGCGCGCGGGCCCGGAACCGAGGAGCCGGGTGGATTTTGACCTCGCGCGCCACCCGCTGCGCGGGCATCTTCGCGCCGTGGCGCGGCTGGCCGTCCGGTTGGCGCGCCGTCACGGCGCCGACCCGGGCGGCGCGCGCGCGGCCGCGCTCCTCCACGACTGGCTCAAGCCGCTGCCACGGCGGCGCCTGGCGCGCCTGTTGAGCGGAAGCGGCGTGCGCCTCGATCGGGCGACGAGGGGCCTTCCGGCGATCTGGCACGGTCCCGCGGCGGCGGCGCTCGCTCCGACCGTGGGCGTGCGGAACGCGGCCGTGCGGCGCGCCGTGCGCTGGCACACCACCGGACGCGGGCGACTCTCGCGCCTCGATGGGATCCTGATCGTGGCGGACTACTGCGCCGCCGGGCGCGGGTTCCGCGAGGCGCGCGTCGGCCGCCGTCTCGCCGCGCGCGGCCTTCCGCTCGCGCTGCGCTACGTCGTGGCGTCCAAGCTGGCCTGGTTGCGGTCGCGCGGACTGCGGCCGCATCCCGCCACCCTTGCCTGCTGGCGCGGGCTGTGGGGGAGGCAGGCCGGTGCCTGACGAGATCCTGGAGTCCCTGTGGCGGTTGCCCGGCGGGAAGGAGCTCGTCGCGCTGCACGCGCTGTTCGGCTCGGGCAGCCTGCCGGCGGGGGCGGTCCGGGAAGCGCTCGGCCTCGCGCGTGAGGAGTTCGAGGGGGCCTTGGCGGTCGCGCTGGCGGCCGGGCTGGTCGAGGTCCACGAGGAAAGCGTCGTCCTGATCCCGTTTCCGCCCGATTCGGAGCCTCGCGCGCGGCTGGATGCCTGCCTCGAGACGCACCGGGAGGAATGGGCGGCGCTCGTGCCGCGCATGAACAGCCTCTTGCTGCTCAAGTTCCTGCGCCAGCCGCCGACCCCCGCATGACGCGCGGGACCGACCTGCGCGCGCATGTGCGCGAACGGATTCAGGGCGCGCTCGCGGCCGAGGGCTGGTCGGGGGGAGGCGCCGAGGAGCCGATCGTGCTCGAGCTCCCGCGCGACTTCGCCCACGGCGATCTGGCGTGTCCGGCGGCGTTCGCGCTTGCCAAGCGCCTGAAACGCAGGCCGGCCGAGATCGCGGCGACGCTCGTGGGCAGGCTGACGCCCGACGATATCATCGAGCGTGCCGAGGTGGCGGGTGGGGGATACGTGAACCTCTTTTTCGGGGAAGGCGTGTGGCTCGCCCTGCTGGCGGAGATCGAGGCTCACGGCGCGCAATTCGGAACCGGACGGACCTTGTCAGAGGAACACTTCTTGGTGGAGTTCATCAGCGCCAATCCAACCGGACCGCTCGTGGTCGCCAACGCTCGAGCGGCGGTGTTCGGCAACTCCTTGTGTCGGTGCCTCGAAGCGGCCGGTGCATCGGTCGAACGCGAGTATCTCGTGAATGACGCCGGCGCTCAGGTGAGGAATCTCGCGCTGTCCGTCGAGGCGCGCTGGCGGGAGGCGGTCGGCCGGCCGTTCGAAATCCCGAAGGACGGCTATCACGGGGAGTACGTCCGGGATCTCGCCGCCAAGGCTCGCGTGCACTTCGGCGACGCTTTCTTGCCGTCTCCGGATCTCCAGTTGGAACCATCAAAGATAGAAGAACTCGTCGAGTTCTCGGTTCGAGCGATGGTGGACCGCCAGGGCGACGACCTGAATCGACTGGGTGTCCGCTTCGACCGCTTTTTCAGCGAGCACGAGCTGCACGCGGCCGGAAAGGTCGCCGAGACCCTGAAGGATCTGATTGCGGCGGGCGTCACCGTCGAACGCGAAGGTGCCGTGTGGTTCCTGGCGACTCGGTTCGGCGACGAGAAGGATCGCGTGCTCATGAAGGCCGATCGGCAGCCGACCTACACGCTGCCCGACGTGGCCTATCATCGGGACAAGTTCCGGCGGAATTACACGTGCGTCGTGAACATCGTCGGGGCCGATCACATCGTCGAACAGGGCACGCTGCGCCAGGCCCTGACGGCGCTCGGCGAGCCGGTCGACCGGCTCGAGGTCATCATCGTGCAGTTCGTGAATCTGAAGCGCGGGACCGAGAAGGTGGTGATGTCGAAACGGGCGGGGGCCGTCGTGTCGTTGGCGGAACTTCTGGACGAGGTGTCGCCGGACGCGGCCCGTTTCTTCTTTCTCCTCCGGGCGCCCTCGAGTCATCTGGATTTCGACCTGGAGCTGGCCAAAGCGAGGACCATGGACAATCCCGTCTACTACGTCCAGTACGCCCACGCGCGCCTGTGCAGCCTGCTCGAGCGCGCCCGGGAGGCGGGCCTCCCGCCCCCGTCGGCCGCGGCGGCCGCGCGCGCGGGTCTCGCGGAGGACGACGCCCGGCTGCTGCTCCGGCAACTCGCCCGCTACCCGCTGGTGGTCGAGCAGGCGGCCCGCGGACGGGCACCGCACCTGCTCGCCCACGAGCTGCAGGAACTTGCCAACGCCGTGCACCAGTTTTATACTCGAAACCGGGTCGTCGGGGCCGGATCGCCGGAACTCGAGGCCACCCGGCTTGCGCTGGTCGCGGCGGCCCGACAGGTGCTCGCGAACGGGCTGGCCGTGCTGGGCGTCACCGCCCCGGCACGCATGGAAAGAAAGGAGTCATCATGAGCGTCCCCCTGCATGTCACGGAATCTGAGTTCGACGCGAAAGTCGTGCAGAGCGCCATCCCCGTCCTGGTGGATTTCTGGGCCGAGTGGTGCGGGCCTTGCCGGATGATCGCGCCGCTGGTCGAGGAGCTCGCGCGCGAGATGGACGGCAGGCTGGCGGTCGCCAAGGTGGACGTGGACGCGCATCCGCGTCTGGCCGAGCGTTACGGCATCCAGAGCATCCCGACGCTCCTCGTGTTCAAGGGCGGTCAGATCGTCAAGATGCTCGTCGGGTACATGCCCAAGCCCGAGCTGAAGAAGGCCCTGGCCGACGCCGGCGTCTCCTGACGCCCGGATCGAGACGATAAGGCGATGAAGGACAGCCCCTCCATGCGTCCGGACGCCGCCGGTCTGTACGATCCCTGGTTCGAACACGACGCGTGCGGCGTCGGCGCGGTCATCGACATCAAGGGACGCAAGAGTGCCGGGCTCGTGGCGCAGGGACGGCAGATCCTCTTGAACCTCGCGCACCGCGGGGCCTGCGGCTGCGAGGAGAACACCGGCGACGGCGCGGGCATGCTCATCCAGCTTCCGCACAAGTTCCTGGCGCGGGAGGCCGGGCGCTGCACGTTCACGCTTCCCGCCGAGGGGGGGTACGGCGTCGGCATGATGTTCTTCCCGCCGGACCGGGCCGAGGCGGAGGCCTGCCGGCGGATCGTGGACAAGCTGGTCATGGAGGAAGGGCACGCGCTGCTGGGGTGGCGGGACGTTCCGACGGAACACGGGAGCCTGGGCGCGACGGCGCTCTCGTCCGAGCCCCTCATGCGGCAGGTGTTCGTGGGCAAGGCGGCGTCCGTCCCCGGTCAGGAGGCGTTCGAGCGGCTCCTGTACGTGCTCCGTCGGCGGATCGAGAACGCCGTCGGCGCGGCGGGGCTGGGTCGCGGCAAGGACTTCTACGTGTGCAGCCTTTCGAGCCGGACGATCGTCTACAAGGGGATGCTGACCAGCCCGCAGCTGTTCGAGTACTTTCCGGACCTGTCGGACGGGGATGTGGAGAGCGCGATCGCGATGGTCCATTCCCGGTTCAGCACGAACACGAACCCTTCGTGGGCGCTCGCGCACCCGTTCCGGTACCTGTGCCACAACGGGGAGATCAACACGTTGCGGGGCAACATCAACTGGATGAAGGCCCGCGAGGCGCTCTTCCGGACGCCGCACTTCCCGGGCGACCGGGTCAAGCAGCTTCTCCCCATTCTTCAGGAAGGCGGCTCGGACTCCGCGATCTTCGACAACGCCCTCGAACTCCTCGTGCAGGCCGGACGGACGCTGCCGCACGCGGCGATGATGATGATTCCCGAGGCGTGGGAGCGGCACGAATCCATGCCGCCGTTCAAGAAGGACTTCTACCAGTACCACGCCTGCCTCCTGGAGCCCTGGGACGGGCCCGCGCACATCGCCTTCACCGACGGGCGGGTCTTCGGGGCGGTGCTGGACCGCAACGGCCTGCGTCCGTCGCGGTACATGGTGACCAAGGACGGCCTCGTGGTGCTGGCGTCCGAGACGGGGGTGCTGCCCGTCGCGCCGGACCGGATCGAGAAGAAGGACCGGTTGCGGCCCGGCAACATGTTCCTGATCGACACGGTCGAGGGCCGGATCGTGGACGACGCGGAGCTCAAGGAGCGCATCTGCAAGGGTCAGCCTTACGGGGAGTGGCTGAAGCAGGGCCTCGTGACGTTCGGCCGCCTGCCCGATCCGCCCGCGGCGGCTCCGGCGGAGGGGCTCCCCCTGCTCGTGCGCCAGCGGCTCTTCGGTTACACGCACGAGGATCTCCGGCTCATCTCGGTCCCGATGGCGCAGAACGCCGAGGAGCCGGTGGGCTCCATGGGCACGGACACCCCGCTCGCGGTCCTCTCGCGGAAGCCGCAGCTGCTGTTCAACTACTTCAAGCAGCTCTTCGCGCAGGTCACAAACCCGCCGTTGGACGCCATTCGCGAGGAGCTGGTGACGTCCGTGCGGGCGACGCTCGGCGCGGAAGGCGACTTGCTCTCGCCGGGCCCCGACAATTGCAAGCAGCTCGAGATCGAGACGCCGATCCTCGGCAACGCGCAGCTCGGTCGCCTGAAGGGGCAGCACTCGGGCACGTTCCGCGCGGTCGTGGCGCCCCCGCCGACGTCTAACCCGTCGCCT
>CAYHEI010000215.1:0-5731 GCA_964355385.1 uncultured bacterium
GGGGGGCCGGGTCTGCGGGGGGGGGGGGGGCGGTCTTCCTCCCGCCGCCCCCCCGGCTCGTCGCCGCGATCTAGGCCCACGACGAGCCCCGTCTGCGTGCGCTCGGCAAGACCATGGGGGTGCTGACCGGCGCGACCTTTCTCCTGGGGCTGGCGATCACCGTATGCGTTGCCTGGCTCCATGTCAGCGCCTAGCCCTTCCTGAGCGGACACGCCGCCGACGTCATCATGAAACGATACTTCTCCTTCGTCCGGTTCGAACATACGGTGTTCGCGCTCCCGCTGATCCTGGCGGGGGCGCTCCTGGGGCAAGACGGCCGGCCTCCGATCCGGGTGCTGCTCTGGATCGTGGTCGCGGCCGCGGGCGCGCGCACGTGCGCCATGGCGCTCAATCGCCTGATCGACGCTTCCCTCGACGCGCGCAACCCCCGCACCGTCGACCGCGAGCTGCCGAGCGGCCGCATGACGCCGCGGGCGGGCTGGGCCGTGGCCGCCGCGGGAACGGCCGTGTACCTGGGCGCCGCCGCGGCGCTCGGCCGCGTCTGCCTCCAGCTCGCCCCGGTCCCGCTCGTCGTCTTCGCCGCGTATCCCTACCTCAAGCGGTTCACCCCGCTGGCGCACCTCGGCGTCGGGATCGCCGACGCCCTGGGGCCGCTCGGGGCGTGGGCGGCGGTCCGCGCGGCCGCGGGGGCGCCGCTCCTGGCCGACGCGGAGCCGCTCTGGCTTCTCGTCGGCTTCACCGTGCTGTGGATCGCCGGATTCGACGTGATCTACGCGACGCTCGACGAGACCTTCGACCGCCGCGCGGGGCTGCACTCGCTGCCGGCCTGGCTGGGCGCCGCGAACGCGCTGCGGGTGAGCGGCCTGCTGCATGCCGCGGCCGGCGGGGCGTTGGCCTTGCTCTACGCGCTCGCCTTCGACGGCCCGGTCCCGCTGCTGCTCCTCGCCGGGATCGGGCTGGTCCTCATCGCGGAGCACCGGCGCAGCGGCGACGTGCGCTTCGCCTTCTTCACCGCGAACGCCGTGATCAGCGGCTTGGTGCTCGCCTTCGTGGCCGCGGGCGTGCTCCTGCCCAGGCCTTCATAAGTGAGGGTTCTCATCGCACTGACCGGCGCCTCCGGACATCCCGTGGCGGTCGAGTTCCTGAAGCGCTGCCCGGCGGAGGAGAAGTACCTGGTCGCGTCCCGCTGGGGCAAGTCGGTGCTGGCGACCGAGACCGGGATGACGATTGAGACGCTGTCGCCCCTCGCGCGTAAGGTCTTCTCGGACGAGGATCTCTCCGCTCCGTTCGCCTCCGGCTCCACCCCGCTCGACGCGATGGTGATCGTGCCGTGCTCGACCTCGACCCTGGGCAAGATCGCCTCGGGGATCGCCGACACGCTGATCACGCGCGCCGCCGCGGTCGTCCTCAAGGAGCGGCGCCGGCTCGTCCTGGGCTTGCGCGAGTCCCCGCTCTCGTCGATCGTGCTGGAGAACTGCCTGAAGCTCGCGCGCGCGGGTGCGTTGATCGCACCCCTTTCTCCGCCTTTCTATACCCATCCCAAGACCCTGGAGGACACCGTGCGTGACATGACCGACAAGCTGCTCGCGGCCGCGGGCTTCCCCGCCGGCTCGCCCTGGCGTGGAGGTGAACTCTAATGCCCGCGATCGTTTCCGTGCGCGACGTGGTCAAGGAGTATCCGCTCGGCAAGACGGCCGTGCGGGCGCTGAACGGCGTGACGCTCGACGTGGAAGCCGGGGAATTCCTGTGCGTGGCGGGCCCCTCGGGCAGCGGCAAGACCACCCTCTTGAACATGGTGGGGTGCGTGGACCTGCCCACGTCCGGAACGGTCGCCGTGGCCGGGCGGAACACCGCGTCGCTCTCCGAGCGCCAGCTCACCGACCTGCGCCTCGCGACGATCGGCTTTATCTTTCAGGGTTTCAACCTGATTTCGGTCCTGTCGGTGTTTCAGAACGTGGAGCTGCCGCTGCTGCTCCAGCGGCGGACGGACGCGGCCGACCGCCGCCGGCGGGTCCTCGCGCTGCTGGACCAGGTGGGCATCGGCGAGCACGCGGCCAAGCGGCCCAACGAGCTCTCGGGCGGCCAGCGCCAGCGGGTCGCCGTGGCCCGCGCGCTGGTGAGCGGCCCCAAGCTGGTGCTCGCGGACGAACCGACCGCCAACCTGGACTCCGTGACCGGCCAGACGATCATCGACCTCATGAAGCGGCTCAACCGGGAGGAGGGCGTCACCTTCATCTTCTCCACGCACGACCCCCGGGTGCAGGCGAGCGCGTCGCGCCTTCTCCTGATGGTCGACGGGAAGTTGGCTTCGTGACGCTCGGCCGGTGACGCTCCTCCTGCTCCGCATCGCCTTGCGTAACCTCCTCGCGAGCCGGCTGAAGATGGTCATCGTCGGCGGCCTGGTCGCCTTCGGCGCCTTCCTGGTCGTGGTCGGGGGCTCGCTCATCGGCGGCATCGACCGCGGCATGCAGCGGTCCATCGTCGGGAGCGTCGCGGGCCATCTGCAAGTGTATTCCTCCAAATCCAAGGACGACTTCGCCATCTGGGGCTCCTTCGGCGGCAGCCCCGACCTGACGCCGCTCGACGACTTCCCGCGGCTCAAGCGGGCGCTCGTCGCGCTGCCCGAGGTAGCCACGGTCGTGCCGATGGGGCTGAGCAACGCCATGCAAACCTCCGGCAACTCCATCGATCTGGTCCTCGAGAAGCTGCGCGCGGCGGTGGGAGCGGGCAAGCGGCCCGAGACCGCGGCGCTCGCGACCCACGTCCGGCGTCAGGTCGGCCTGTTGACCGAGGATCTGGATCGCATGCGCGAGCTCACGTCCGACGCCGCGATCGACCCCGCGGACATCGCGGCGATCGCGAAGGCCTCCTCCCCGTCGTTCTGGTCCGGATTCGACCGGGACCCGCTCGCGGGGCTGGAGTTTCTCGAGAACCGCATCGCCCCCCTGGCCACCGACTCCGACCTGCTGTGGCTCGAATACATCGGCACCGATCTCGACCAGTTCCGCGGCTCGTTCGACCGGCTCGAAGTGGTGGACGGGACCTACGTCCCCGCGGGCCGCCGGGGGTTTCTCTTCTCGAAGTTTTTCTACGAGACGAACCTCAAGCTCAAGATCGCGCTCCGGCTGGACCAGATCGCGGAATCCCTCGCGAGCCGGAGCAAGACGATCGCGAAGGACGAGAGGCTCCAGCGCCAAGTTCGCGAGAACGTCGCGCAGGTGAAGGAGATCATGCTCCAACTGGATCCACTCACGGCGGACGAGGCCGCGAAACGGCTGCGAGCCGAACTCCGCTCGTCCGAGACGGATCCCGCCAAACTCCTGGCCTCGTTCCTGACGATGGACGACCGCACGTTCCCGTCCCGCTACAAGGCGTTCTACGAACGATTGGCCCCGCTCGTCACGCTCTACCGCGTCCCGGTGGGAGGCACCCTCACCATCAAGGCGTTCACCCGGGCCGGGTACATGCGCTCCGTGAATCTCAAGGTCTACGGGACTTTCCGGTTCAAGGGGCTCGAGAAGTCGGCCCTCTCCGGCTCCCTCAACCTCATGGATCTGATCTCGTTCCGGGAGCTGTACGGCTACCTGACCCCGGACAATCTCGAGGAGATTCGGCGGCTCCAGGCGGGAGCGGGAGCGCGCCGGGTGAACCGGGAGACCGCGGAAGCCGACCTCTTCGGATCCGGCAGCGCACTCGTCACGGTGAACGGGCCGAGCGAGAGCGAGGCACGCGGAGGGCACGGCTTAGCCGTGCCCTCCGGCCTTGCTCGCGCACGGTCGGCCGGACAAGCTCATGACCGCGTCTACACCCAGGCCGAATTCGAGAACGGAACGGTCATGAATGCGGCCATTCTCGTGAAGGACCCGCGCCGCATCGCGCGCGCGCAGCGCGCCATCGAGACGCTTGCGCGGCGGGAAGGCTTCGCGCTCAAGGTCATTCCCTGGCAGAAGGCGGCGGGGATGGTCGGTCATCTGATCACCGCCCTGCAGATCGTGCTCTACACGATGGTCTTCGTCATCTTCCTGGTCGCGCTCGTCATCATCAACAACGCCATGGTGATCGCCACGCTGGAGCGCGTGAACGAGCTGGGCACCCTGCGCGCCATCGGGGCGCAACGGGGCTTCCTGCTGGCCATGCTCCTCGTGGAGGGGGTCGTCATCAGCGTGGTCTTCGGGCTGCTGGGCGCGGGAGCGGGCGCCGTCGTCGTGGCCGTGCTGGGGCACTTCGGGATCGCGGCGCCGAGCGACGAGCTGTATTTCTTCTTTTCCGGCCCGCGCCTGTTCCCGGCCGTCGAAGTCGCGAACCTCGCGGGCGCGCTGCTCGCCGTGCTCGTGGTGGGCGTCCTCGCCAACTTCTATCCCGCCTGGCTGGCGATGCGCGTGACGCCGCGGCAGGCGATGGCCGCGGGCGACTGACCGTGGAAGCCTTGCGGCTTGACCTGGAGATCGCCGTGCGCAGCCTGCTGCGGCACACCCGGCGCACGCTCTTCCTGGGCGGCGCGCTCGCGCTCGTGACCGCCCTCTATGTCCTGCTCGTCGGACTGGCCGCGGGCATGCAAGAGACGATGCTGGCCGCCGCGACGACGCTGCAGACCGGGCATCTCAACGTCGGCGGCTTCTTCAAGTACACCGCCGGGCAGGGCGCGCCCATCCTGGCGGACTACCGCCCCATCGAGGCGATCACGAGAAAGACCGTGCCGAACCTCGACTACCTGGTCCAGCGGGGACGCGGGTGGGCGAAACTCGTGTCGGACACGGGATCCATGCAAGCCGCCATCTTCTCGCTGGACATCGCCAAGGAGCCGCGGTTCCTCCAGGCGGTTCGCGCGGCGCAGGGACGGGTGGAGGACCTCGCGGGGCCCGGCTCGCTCCTCCTCTTCGAGGACCAGGCCCGGCGGCTCGGGGTGAAGCCCGGCGACCGCGTCACGATGTCCGCCCCCACGGAGCGCGGCGTGGACAACGTCCTGGATGTGCGAGTCGTGGCGGTCGCCAAGAACCTCGGACTGCTCAGCCTGTTCGGCGTCTTCGTGTCCGACGCGACGCTGCGGAGCCTCTACCAGCTCAACAACCGCAGCGCCGGCGTCCTGCAGCTGTACCTCACGTCCCTGGACCACCTCTCCGCCGACGCCGAGCGACTGCGCGCGGCGCTCAAGGCGGCCGGATACCGGATGATGGATCCCGACCCCCAGCCCTTCTTCATGAAGTTCGAGCGGGTCAACCGCGAGGACTGGACGGGCCAGAAGCTGGACGTCACCACCTGGGAGGACGAATTGTCCTTCCTGCGCTGGATCTTGACGACCCTCGACGCCCTGACGGTCATGCTGATCGCCATCCTGCTCGTCATCGTGAGCGTGGGTATCATGAACACCATGTGGATCGCGATCCGGGAGCGCACTCGCGAGATCGGCACGCTGCGCGCGATCGGGATGCGGCGGCGGCGGGTGCTCTGGATGTTCCTGCTCGAGGCGCTGCTGCTGGGCGCGGCGGGCGGCGCGGCCGGGGCCCTGCTCGGCGCGCTCGCCGCGGGCACGCTCAACCTCCTCCATCTCACCGTCCCGGTCTCGATGCAGTTCTTCCTCATGTCGGACCGGCTGTTCCTCGCCGTCCACTTCCCCGCGCTCGTACGCGCGATCGTCGGCATCGTGGCGGTGACCGGGTTGGCCGCACTGTATCCCGCCTGGAAGGCCTCGGGCCTCCAGCCCGTGAAGGCCATGTCGCATGCGGGCTGAGGC